>UQRU01000010.1 GCA_900543475.1 uncultured Eubacteriales bacterium | reverse complement strand
GCGCATGTCGCCAAATCCGATTATAGCCTCCGGGGGCTGCGGCCCCCGAGCCCCCAGGGGTTTCTCGACAAGCTGAGCGTCCCCTGGGGCAATGCCCCAGGGGACGCGGCGTTGTTAAGGGGATGCCCTGGCCGGATCAGCTTAGCACGATGGCGTATAGGGCTTCCATCAGGTCCACCACCTGGGTGCGGGGCACCAGGGAAACCGGCGACCCATCCACCACTGCCAGGCAGCTTTCGCCATCGTAGCGATAGAGGACCACCTCCACGGTGGGGAAGTTTTGGTTATCCAGGTGGGCGGTAAAGCGGATCTCCTCCTTTTGGGTGGGCTGTTCATCGGTGAAGCTATCCGCGGACAGGGCTTCGATGGCGCTTTGCAGGGCGCTGATATCCAGCTCCTCCCCCTGATACGTATAGACCAGGACCGGATCCTCCTCGTCCTCGGTAGCATCCTCGTCCACCTGGGCGGTGATGGTATACCGGCTGTCCTCCAGGGTGAAGTCCAGCTGCTGGATGGTTGAGAAATCCGCGCTGAGCACTTGGGTATGCCGGAGGGCGTCATAGGAAACGTCCATGAGGGCCTGGTAATCGTAGCCATCCAACAGGTATACGATCTGGGAATCCCCCACCCGGGCATAGGCGGTGATCTCCTCTTCCTCCTCCAGGTCCGTTTCCGCAGCCGCCTCTTCGGCGGCCTCCGCCTCCACGGTCTCCGTTTCGCCGTCCATCGACTCCTCCAGCTGCGCCTCCGCCTGGGCGGCCGCTTCCGCTTCCTGGGCGGCCAGGGCTTCTAGCTGAGCCGGGTCCCGGCTGATGTGGAGCACAAAGGTCTCCTGGCTGCTTTCGCCGCTATCCTCGTCCTCCACCGTATACTCCGCCTGGATGGAAAGTTCCGGCGTATCCAAGCCATAGCTTTCCAACTCCTCCTGGGTGGCGTTATAGGTGGCATATTCCGAAAGCCCCAGGTATGTGATGGTATCCAGATAGCTTTCCACCCGCTGGGTATCCAGGGGCAGATCTCCATCCTCGCTTTGCAGGAAGTAGACATCCTGGGAACAGTAGGTGTCCGGGCTATCCTCTATGTATTGGACGGTGCCGGCAAAGGCTCCGCTGAATTGGAGCTGCTGGACATCCTGCAAAATAGGCAGGTCGTCGTCTAAAATCATATCGGAAAGCACCGCGTCAAAATCCTCCAAGGGGTCCTCCGCCACCAAATAGGCGTTTCCGTCCCCAATGGACACATACCGCTGGGAATCCATGGTGCTAAAATCCCCTAAGGTAATGGTATATTCCGTATCCCCGGCGGTAATCTGGATGGTGCAAAGGGGTTCCTCCAAACCGTATGGATCATAGTCCTCCACGTCTTGGATCTCAAAGGTGACCCCAAAGGCAGCGAACCGTTCCAGGAACCCTTCGATCTTTTCCGGGTCCACGGGGAAAGCCTCGTCCTGGTCATAGAGCCAGGTATCCTCCTCCTTGTGGAAGGCCAGGGCTTCCTCCTGGTATTCCCAGGAAAGGGCGGTTACCTCTTCCGGGGGGATCTCCAAGATGACCGCGTCGCTGGTGCGGATCTGTTCCTTATATTCCTCCACCCCTAGGGCGATCACGGTAGCCAGGCAGGCTGCCGCCAATACCCCCAGGAGGATATAGAGCTTTTTAGCGCGCTTCATTCTGCCGCCTCCTTCTATAGAGCACCACGCCGATGCCTATGCCAAGATATGCCAGGGGGAATACGCCGATAAGGAGCACCTTGATGGTGGAAGCGGCGGATTCGCTGATGGTCAGATAGTTGTAGTTGAGGGACTTGCTGCGGATGGAAATGGCCTCCCGTTCCCCGATGAGGGCGGAAAGGATGTTCATGCCCATATCCACATTGGCCCCGGAGGAATAGGCGTTGTACATATCATCCAGGAAGCAGGAGGAGGTGAGCCATACCATCTGCCCCTCCCCGTCCTGGATGGAGACCCCCAGGGTAAAGGGGCCGTCCAGGTCCCCTTCCTCCTTTTCATAGGTTTCCAACCCATAGCCGGCGATCTTGCTGAAGGCGGCTTCCGAGGTGGTCAACAAAGGGGTCACCGTGGCGGCGCCGGCCTCCTCCGGCAGGGTCAAGCCAGTGGAGATGGGCATGAATACAAAGTACCCAGCCTCCGCAAGGGGCGCGGTGATGTCGCTCTCTCCCAGATCCGGCAGGAGCACATAGGGCATCTGGAACGCGTAATAGTTCCGGTCTCCCTCTACTACGATGCCTTCGTTGGCGGTGATGCCGTAATTTGCCAGGAGACCATAGAGGTTATCTAGGCTTGCGTCCTCCACAGGCCCGGCCATCACCACCAGCTTGCCCCCATCGGAAACGTAGGCGGCCAGCATTTCCGCTTCCGCTTCGGAGATATCGCTTTCCGGGGCGTAGAGCATGACGCAATCCGCTTCCTCGGGCACCGCGTCCACCGTAAGCAGGGAGAAGGTGGTCACCTCGATGTTCTCCTTTTCCACCTGATCCAAGAAGGTGGCGGGCAATTCCGTTTCCCCGTGGCCCTCCAACACATACAGCTGCGGCAGCTCCTCGCTGACCACATAGTCGATGGCTGAGGTGATGGCCCCCTCCCCATCGAAGGAGGTGGTGTAGGTATAGGAGTAGATGTCCGTCTCCTGAAGGTAGATGTCATCGTAGCTGATGTAGCGGCTGCGATCCCCGCATTCCACCACCAGGCTGTTGTTGTAAACGGTCTCGTCCGTATACTGTTGGGCAAAGGTGGGATATACGTCCGGGTTGCGTTTGACCACGGAGATGTGTTCCGATAGGCTTTCGTATTTGCCCAGCAGGTTTTCGATCACCTGGTCTTCCTCCCCGGATTGGACGATCCAGTAGATGGTTACGTCGTCTTCCAGGCCGTTGACCACCACTTTGGTGTTGCTGGTGATGGAATAGAGCTTGCTGGAGCTGATGTCATATTTGGTCAGGTTGGTAGGCAGGGCGGAAACAAATACATTCACCACCACCAAGATGGCCAGTACCATCAGGGAGATCAGGAGGGAATAGGAACCGCCTCGAAAGGCCACGCGGCCAGCCTCCCGCTGGGTGCTTTTCTTTTTTTCGGGCAGGTGGGTATCCGGCTTTTCCATCAATTGTACCTCCTTTTCTCAAGGGATTGTACGGCCAGGAATAAGAAGAAAATGATCACCGTCAGGTAATATACGATGGCGGTCATGTCGAAGACCCCGTTGACGAACACATAGAACCGCTCAAACAGGGAAAGGTCTGCCATGACCTGTGGCAACAGCCCTTCAAATTTGGTTGGGTCGTACATATAGAAGCCCATGATCAGCACCAATAACCCGCCGGCGCCAAAATAGGCTAGGGTTTCGTTTTTGGTCAGGTATTTCACCAGCATGGCCAATAGCACCACCAGCACGCACAGGGCGGCCAAGGAGCCAAAGGCGGTGGAGGAAATATATTCCGAAAGGCTTACGCTGTAGTAGTTGAGCAATATAGCCGCAATGCCGATGCCGGCTGCAAAGCCCTGGTTATCCGTGAGGGAAGAGATGAACACCCCCAGGGCGATGAGGGCAGCCCCCAGGACAAAAAAGGCCAGGATAGAACCATAGGAGGTGGGCAGATATACCTCGCCAAACTGGGCGAACAGCAGGGGATACAGGCTGATCAAAGCCAAGGGGATCAGGTATACCACCAGCAGGGCCAAATATTTGCCCAGGATCACCTGGGTGGTGGTGATGGGCAGGGCATAGAGAAGCTGGTCGGTTTTTTGCTTGCGCTCCTCGGCGATGACCCGCATGGTAAGGATGGGAACGATCACCACAAAGACCAGGCTGCCGAAGCTGAGGACGAATTCAAAATTGCTCACTGCCGCCTGGATGTTGTACAGCATGGCGCCGATCCCGACAAAGGCCAGCAAAAAGGCGCCGAATACATAGGCGGTGAGGGAATGGAAATACAAGCGCAGCTCGTGCTTCAACACGGCGATCATATGGGCTTCGCCTCCTTTTGCTTAGTGCCATCCCCGGCTTCTTGGGGCGATGCTTCCTGGACGCTTTCGGTAAGCTGCAAGAACACCTGCTCCAGGCTGGCCTTTTCCAGCCGCAGCTCCAGTAGGGGTTTTTTCGCCTGGGCAAAGGCCAAAAAGATGGCGCGGGAAAGGTCGTAGAGATCTCCAACGTCCGTGCGGATGCGAAGGGTCGGGTGCACGCCTTCTTCTTCCGCCTGGATATGGGTGATGTGCGGGAGGCTTTCCAGGATGGCCATGGCTTCCTTGGTAGAGCCATCGGGCACCACCAGGATCTCGTTGGGGGCCAGCAGGCGTTTTTCCAAGGCCTCCGGCCGGTCGAAGGCCACCAGCTTGCCGTTGGCAATGATGAGCACCTGGTCGCAGATGGTTTGCACCTCGGAAAGGATGTGGGAGCTGAAGATCACCGTATGCTGCTTGCCCAGCTCTCGGATCAGCTCCCGGATCTCGATGATCTGGATGGGATCTAACCCCACCGTGGGCTCATCCAGGATAATGGCTTTGGGGTTGCCCAGCAGGGCCTGGGCAATGCCCACCCGCTGGCGATAGCCCTTGGATAAGCCCCCGATGCGCCGGCCCTTTACGGCCTCTATGCCGGTCTGCTGGATCACATCCTGGATCTGTTCCTGGAGCGCCGGCCCGTGAAGGCCTTTAGCTTCCCCCACAAAGCGCAAATATTCCTCCGGGGATTCGCTTAAATACAGGGGCGGCTGCTCCGGGAGATAGCCGATCCGCTTTTTTGCCTCCCCCGGGTCCTCGAAGATGTCGTAGCCGTCGATTTGTACGCTGCCGGCTGTGGCGGAGAGGCAGCCGGTCATGATGTTCATGGTAGTGGTCTTTCCCGCGCCGTTGGGGCCCAGGAACCCGTATACATGGCCCTCGTCGATCTCAAAGCTCAGATCGTCCACCGCCATAAGGGAGCCATAGTATTTGGTTAGATGCGAAACGGATATCATACGCTTCCTTCCTTTGCTAATAAAACGCAGGCCCCGCCGGGCGGGGGGCTGCTCTGGTACTATGATAGCCTGGGGGCCTTAAGCTTGCCTTAAGGCGGGGGCGGGGGAACAGGGGGTATCGTGAACTTTTCGTGGCGCTGGTTTACAGAAACGTGGACAAATGGGATGCTTTGGTGACAAGGGGCCGGACCCGTGGCGCAGGGATATCCAAGAGGCGGCGACCACCATGACGGCGCTGGTGGAACGGCTGGTGGCCCTGTGCCGGATGGATGAGGCGGGGGAGGCGTTGCCCGCTGCCCCCTTCGATCTGAGCGGGGCCGCCGGGGAGGCGGCCGCCGCCTTTTCCGCCGCCGCGGCCCGGCAGGGCAAGGCTTTGCAGGCCCATATCGACCCGGCGGTGCCCTATGTGGGCGACCGGCGGGCGATCGGGGAGCTCCTGGCCATCCTTTTGGACAACGGGGTGAAATACTGCGACCCCGGCGGGACGGTCCAGCTGTACTTGCGCGGCGGCAAACATCCCACCCTGCGGGTGGAAAACGCCTATGTCCAGGCCGGACGCCTGGACGTAAGCCGCATCTTCGACCGGTTTTACCGGGGGGACGACGCCCGGGCCTGCGGCAGCGGGTTCGGCATCGGCCTTTCCATGGCCAAGGCCATCGTAGCCCAGCACAAGGGTATGATTTGCGCCAGATCCCAGGGGGGCAATACGGTTATTTTGACGGTGCGGCTCTAGCGAGCGAATACATAAAAAGGCATAGTTACTTGGCAGAAAAAGGCTTGGCCATCCGGTTGCAGGATGGACGGGCCTTTTCTTTTGGGCTTGCGGTTTGTACGCATATGGAAAACCCGCCTGCATTTGAATAAAAATACGTATTATTTTGAATGTATTTTGTTTTAGCTGAAATAAAGGAATTATTTCTTGCCTAACGCATAAAGTTTTGCTATACTTTTTTTTATGAAAGAGATGGCGTGTATTTCATTTGACGACAGAATATCGGGTTGCACAATCGGTACCGCATTTCCAAGAACCGGCAACCTTACAAAAATTGCATTATAAGCGGACGGCGCGTTTCCGTGGAACGGATAGGGAAACGCGCCGGTAAAGCCATTTATCCGGGCCCCTGGCTACATGGGCCCAGGCGCTTGTCCCGCAAGGATCTCCCCCCGCAGATTTAGAACATCAAAACGCCACGCGCGTCGCTCCCTCAATAGAATGGGCTGGGCAAACGCAAAGCGCGATACCTGGATGGAGGACAGAATACGTTTATGGAAAAATTCATTTGCAGAAAGATCCGGCAGCTGTTGCTTATGCTAATGGCCCTGATCCTATGCCTGGCCAGCGTTCCCGCCGCTGCGGTGGATGGCGCCGCCCGGCCTACGGAAGGTCTATGCATCCATCATCCGGCCCACGACGCGGCCTGCGGCTACCAGGAGGGGACCCCGGCGCAGCCCTGCAACCACGTTCACGACGCGGCCTGCGGCTACCGGGAACCCATAGGGGAAGTTCCCTGCGACCAGGGCTGCGCGGATGCGGACGGCGACGGCGCGATAGACCACGCGGAAGGCTGCCCCTACCGGCCCGCCCAGGAGGCGCAGCCCTGCAACCACGTCCACGACGCCGCCTGCGGCTACCGGGCGGCTGGGACTGCCAGCCCCTGCGCCTATGCCCAAGCCGGCTGCCCCTATTGCGTCCGGACCTGGGCCTGGGTAGACCCCTTGGGGGCATTGGCCCAGGCCGAACAGGGCTGGGTGTTGGCCCTGCCCGGCGTCGGCCCCGAACAGCCCCTGACCCGGGATGCGGCGGCCTCCCTGCTGCCCGCCCAAATCAACGCCACCTTGCAAAACGGCCAACCGGCGTCCCTGGCCCTGACCTGGGACCTATCCGCCATCCCGGAGGCGGGGGCCGCGGCCGGGGAGTACCCGGTCCTTGCCTCCTTGGCCGACCCTACCTATGCCTTGCCCCAGGGAGACGCCCTTTCCATCACCATTCAGGCGGGTGGCGCCCAGACCTATGCCCTTGAGATGCCTTCCGGCGAGCCGCCTTATGCCGACCACATCGTACAGGGGATTTCCCCCCTGGGCACCACCATCCATTTGTTTGATTACTGGATTGAAGGCCAAACTACGGCCGATAACGAGGCAAACCATTCGACTCCCTTCCTTTCCAAAGGCATCAACAACGGCCACGCTTTACTCTTCGGTAAAGGGATGGGGGGGAACGAAAACAACATTGGGGAGTGGAACAAGTGGACCAAAAGCGATGAGCCCTATCAAGGCATCGTAAAACCCAGACTGGGCGATGACGGCTATCCCCAGCTGAATTTGTCCAACCCTCTTGATACGGACCTCACCACAAAGGACGGCAACCAATCCCTGGCCTATCTGTTTGACCCGGACATACAGGTGGGCGGTAAGGCCAGCTATCCCAACGTGAAGGGCCTCTTGCAGGTGGACGAAAATGGCTATTATTACTATGATAGCGGCAAAAACTACGCGGTCTATTACCAAGCGGATAATTCCTTTGTGCTGTATGATCATCCGGGCGTGAAAAACAATGGAGGCGGAGAAAACCAAGGGAACTTCTTCCCATTCAACGCCGCCACTGCCGATCCGGTCACCGGCCTGATGAATCCGGCGGGTTCCGAGGATCCATCCATCAACCACTATTTCGGCGTGCATATGTCTACTCGCTTCATTCAGCTAAACGGTGGGCTAACAACAGCCGGAGAGCCGGTCACCTATGAATTCAGCGGGGACGACGACGTATGGGTGTTCATAGACGGCGTGCTGGTGGCGGACCTGGGGGGCATCCATGACGCGGCTTCGGTGAAGATCGATTTCTCTACCGGCAAGATTACGATAAACGGCACAGAACAAGGACAAACCCTCGGCGAGCTTTTGGGAGGAGAGGAGGGGACCCTGGCGGACAATACCCGCCACACCCTGGATTTCTTCTACCTGGAGCGGGGCAATGTGGACTCCCATATGGAGTTGAAATATAACCTGGTCACCCAACCGGAAAGCTCCCTAATTAAGATCGACCAGCTGGGCGATCCGGTGGCCGGGGCGGAATTTAGCCTATATGCGGCAAATGCCCCCGGCACAGAAATAGCCACCGGCACCACCGACCGGGATGGCAGGTTCATTTTCATGGATCCAGCGAATTCTACGCCCCTTACCATACAGGAGCTGTATGAAAAATATGGGAAATCCGAAGACGGTGCGGACAACAACCTGATCGTGAAGGAAATCCGTACCCCGGCGGGCTACCGGACCATCGACCAGGTGGAGCTGTCATTTTTCGTATCAAAACAGAAGGAGGTGCTGCTTTTATCCAACAGCATCTGGGACAAAGGGGCTTACGCCATGCCTAAGGTGACGGTAACCGCGCCAGGCTCCATTGAGCTGCTGGAAACGGAAACGCAGGAGGCAAAAGAGATCAGCCTAGCGGACGATCCCCTTATGTTTGCGGTGGTGTACCAGAAGCAGGGGGAAAATGACTGGCGTCCGGTTTACGGCGATCCCATCCACGGCTGGCATGTGGAGCCGGACAGCAACTGGGACAGCGTGCTGAGCGCGGCCAAGGCAAATCCCTATGTGTTCCAGCTTACCAGCAACGGCTCCTACCAGGTGACCATTGAAAACCTGCCGGGGGATATCGAAACCTACTATTATATATGCAACGATGAAACTACAGCCAAATATACCGTGGCATATTATTATACGAAAGCGGAAAACCTGGACGAGGCCACGGGAGAGAACACGCGGCGCATTCACTCCCAGAGTGAAACCCATCCCTTGAAGAGAAGCTTCTCCATGGACCTGTACATTACCAACATAAAGAACCGGCTCCTGGTGCAAAAGGTGGACCAGGCGGGGAAGCCCCTTGCCGGGGCGACGTTTGCCCTTTATAAGGCCGAGGATGCGAACGTGGAGAATGGGGCCGTTACCATAGAACTGGATGCCGAGGCTTACGATACCTTACAGACGGAAGGCGCCGGAGGCTCCCTGGGCCTGGAAGGCGGAGGGCTGTTCCCCACCCAGGACAAGGTGCTGGAAAAGGGGGAATATTATCTGGTGGAGACCGGCGCGCCCACAGGCTACAAGCCCAACCCGGCGGCGGTACACATCATTGTGGACGATACCGGGGTATATGCGGACGCAGGGCAGCCGGAAGATGGGATCAGCGTGCTGCGGGGCGTTGGGTCTGTGATCAAGAGCATGGTGCAATTCGCCGCGGAGGACGACGTGGACGCCACCTTGCAGGACATCAAGGCAGCCTTGGCCACAAGCGAGACCTGGGACGAGACGAAAAAGGGATTTACCGTCTCCGGCGAGGAGATCAACTGGGATTCCCAAGGGCCCGAGATCCTTCATCTGCAATATGACAACGCCAATAAGCTGCTGGACTATGGCCTGTATGATGCCGACGGGAAAGCCACGCTGGACGATGTGACCCTGGAAACGGATGTGGGCTGGTCCAAGCTGCTGATCCAGCAATGCTACCAGCATGATTCGGGTACGGATACCAGCCTGAAAACGAATTTGAAGGATAAGGACATCACGGACCTGTTTTCCGGCACGGTAACGGTGCGGGTGGCCAACGATAGGGCGGAGGGGTTGACCATCGCAAAGACGGTCACCGGCAACACCGCGCCTGCCGGGGAAAGCTACCAGATCGAGGTGAACGTGGAAGGTGACGACGGGACGCCCATTTCCGGCAGCTGCGACACCGTCAGCGGGCGGAACGAAGACGGCTCCCTTACGTTTACCGGGGGAAAAGCTACCGTTTCCCTGCAGGCCGGGGAAAGCCTGACCATCTTGGGCCTGCCCGAAGGCGCAAGCTATACGGTAACCGAGGCGCAGTCCCAGGAGCAGGCGTATACTACCATGGTTCGGGCAAATGGCGAACTTGGGCCAGGGCATATGGCGAAGGGGATCCTGACAGCGGATGGGCAGACGGTGCGGTTTATCAATGCCTATCCCTCCGAGCCGGATGGTTCCGATCCGGGGAACGGAGACGAGCCTTGGCCCGAACCCCAAATTCCCCGGGCCCCGGATCTTCCGCCGCCCACCGGCGACGGAGGCGGGCATGGGTGGCCCTGGGGGCTGCTGGCCGCCTCCCTGGCGGCGTTGGCCCTGGCCTGGAAACGCTGCCCACAGACCCGCTTCCCCGGGTAGATCCATCCACAAAACAAGGCCCGGTCCACCGGCGATCCGCCGGCAACCGGGCCATACGTTTGCCCTCCCGGGCATTCGTCATACCCTGGGGAGGTTGGGAAGCCTTGGGGACAAAGCGGGCCTAAAAGCCCTTGCCGCTGGCAACGGCCAAAAAGTCCACCGGCTCGTCGAATTCGTTTTTCCAGTAGTGCAGGTGTAAGGCGCTGTAGTAGGCGAAATCCCCCTCTTTGAGGGTGATCCGATCCCCGCCGATGCAAACGGTCACGCCGCCCTTGAGCACGTAGACGAACTCCTCGCTGTCGTGGGTCTTGGGCTCGCCGGAATCCGTATGGGGGGCCATATGCATCACGGTGACCTGCATGTCAAAGGATGCGCCCCGGGTCAGGAATTCCTGAATGGGCGGGCAGGGCTGATTGGGGTCCTCGATGACGGAAAACCGCTTGTCGCTGGGCACCACCAGGATGTTTTTATCTTCTTCTGTGGCCAAAAGGGCCTTTACGGATACGCCAAGCGCCTTTGCGATCTGATAGAGGGAAGCCACGGTGATATTGACCTTCCCGTTTTCAAAGTTGCTTAAATACGCCATGGATAAGCCGGAACGCTCGGACAATTCCTTGAGGCTCATCTTCTTTTCTTTGCGTATATTTCTGGCGTTGGCATAGGTAATATTATCCATTTATTTTCTCCCGGAAATAACTGACGTGTTTACAATCAGTTTAGCAATTTTTGATAAAATTAGCAAGGCGTAATCCAATCTACATTCCCCTTATTCGCTTTGGATGCCTGCCATCTTAAGGCCCAGTTCCTTGGTCGAGGCCTGATCCCCTTGCACAATGCCCATATTCCGGCCTTTATATAGGACCATAATGGTATCGCTCATTTCCAGGATCTCATCCAGCTCGGTGGAAACCAGCAGCACCGCCGCGCCTTCGTCCCTGGCCTGTAGGATCTGCTTTTGGATATACTGGGTGGCCCCCACGTCCAACCCCCGGTTGGGATGCATGGCAACCAGCAATCGGGGCTTTCTGGACAGCTCCCTGGCTACCACCACCTTTTGCTGGTTTCCCCCGGAAAGGTTTTCCAGCTTTTCGTCCACACTTGGAGTTTTTACATAATACCGCTGGCAGAGGGCTTGGCTTTCCTCGCGGATGGCCTGCTTGCGCAGCCAGCCGCCCCGGTTGAAGCGTGCCTGGCGAAAATCGTGTAAAATCAGGTTTTCCTGAATGGAAAGCTCCTTGAGCACCGCCATTTTCAGCCGGTCTTCCGGAATATGGGCCATGCCGTGGCCCAGCATTTCCCGGGGGGATTTGCCGGTTACGTTTTGCCCGTCCAGATAGATGGCCCCGGCGGAAGGCCGCAGCAACCCTGTGATACAGCGGATCAGTTCGGATTGCCCGTTGCCGTCCACGCCGCATACCCCCAGGATCTCCCCGGAACGTAGATAAAAGCTGATATGATCCAGCACCTGGATATTTTCCGCATCCCGGTAGCACAGGTTTTCCACCTGCAATACCGTATCCCCCGGGGTGAAAGGCCGCTTTTCCAGGCTCCGGGAGAGGTCCTGGCCCACCATCAGGGCTGCCAGCTGGTATTTGTCCTGTATCTCGTTTAACTGTACGGTCTTGACCACCCGCCCTTGCCGCAAGATGGTGCACTGGGTGCAAATATCCATGATCTCCGCCAGCTTGTGGCTAATGAGGATCACGGTCATGCCCGCTTGGGTCAGCTTGCGCAGCAAAGCGAATAGGCTGTCCACTTCCCCCGGCGTCAAAACCGCGGTGGGTTCGTCCAGGATCAGGATCTTCACATCCCGGTATAACGCCTTGATGATCTCCACCCGCTGCTGTTGCCCAACGGTTAGATCCCCCACCCGGGCATAGGGATCGATTTCGATCTCCAGCTTGTTTGCCAGGGCGCTGATCCGCTCCGCCGCCCCTTTTATATCCAACACCGGGCCGCCGGGCAGGCCAAGGATCACGTTTTCCACCACATTGTGGGCGTTTACCAGCATAAAGTGCTGGTGTACCATGCCGATCCCATTGGCGATGGCGTCCTTGGGGTTGCGGATGTGCAGGGGCTTGCCGTCCAGCTGGATGCTGCCCTGGAAGCTGTCGTACATCCCATACAGCACGTTCATCAGCGTGCTTTTTCCCGCGCCGTTTTCGCCCAACAGGGCATGGATCTCCCCCCGTTCCACGTCCAGATCCACATGGTCGTTGGCCACCACGCTGCCAAATACTTTCGTGATGTTGCGCATCTGTAGATAAGCCATGGTTATCCCTCCTTAATCCCGCACATAAGGTATGCCGCTACAAGCAGGCGCCTTGGAGCGCACCCGGTACATACACAGGGCGGCCACGGCAAACACATAGGGAAGCATGACCCAGATCTGATAGGGAATGGCGCTGGCGGTGGCTTGGAGCTGATATTGCAGGGAGCTTACGCCGCCAAACAGCAAGCAGGCAACCAGGATGCCCACCGGGGAATAGTTGCCGAAAACGATGGCCGCCAAGGTCATATAACCCTTTCCCGCGATCATGCCCTCGGTAAAGAAGCTCAGCTGGCCCATGGAAACAAAGGCGCCGGCAAGCCCGGCCAACATGCTGCCGTAGAGCACGGAGCCATACCGTACCCGGTTCACGCCAATGCCCATGGTATCGCAGGCCTTGGGGTTTTCGCCCACGCTGCGCACGGTAAGTCCCAGCTTGGTCTTGTATAGGACAAAGGCGGTGACGGGCACCAGCAGCAATCCCAGGTAGGCCACCAGGGTCTGGTTAAACAGGGAAGGGCCAAGGATGGGGATCTGGGAGAGGAGGGGGATGGAGACCTTTTCAAAGGTGGCGATTTTCGGCACCACGCCGCTGATGCCGAACAATTGCCGGAACAGCAGGGAAGTGAGACCCTCCGCCACCGCGTTGATGGCGAGGCCGGTCACCACCTGGTTGGCCCGGAAGGTGACGGTAAACAGGGCGAAAATGAGCCCAAAGACCAAGCCGGCCCCCATGGCGGTCAGGGCGCCCACCAGGGCGCTGCCGGAATAATAGGAGCCTAAAACCCCCATGAACGCCCCGATGATCATAAAGCCTTCGTTGCCGATGTTGATGATGCCGGAACGTTCGATAAAAAGGGTACCCATGGCGCCGATCAGCATAGGCGCCGCCATGACCAGGGTAGTGATCAAAAAACGTGTGATAAGGTCGCCCATGCTTAAGCCCTCCTAGCTTGTCCTTTTTTGCGCAAAGGCCAGCCCCGCTGGAGAATCCCACGGCCGGCCAGGAAGAGGATGATGAGCGCCTGGGTGATATCCAAGATGGGGACCGGCACCTTGGCGATCATTTGCATATGGGTAGAGCCCGCGTTCAGCGCGCCATACAATACGCTGGAGAAGAATATACCAAAGGGGGTACAGTTGCCTAACAGGGCAACGGAGATCCCCTGGAAGCTCAAATAGGAAGAAAAGCCTTGAATCAGCCGGGATTGGACGCTCATCAGCTCTACGCATCCGCCGATCCCCGCCAAGCCGCCGCCGATCAGCATGGTCAGCAGCCGGTTGCCGGCGATGTTCATGCCGGCGTATTGGGCTACGCCCTGGTTCAGGCCCACCACCCGCACCTCGTAGCCCTTGGCGCTATAGGAATAAAACAGCCAATATGCCACCAGGCAGGCGATGGCGATGAGAAAGCCGGCGTGGAGCCGGGTGCCGCTCAAAATAATGGGCAGATCCACGCTTTCCTGCATCAAGGGGGATTGGGAAGCGTTGTTGATGCTGTTTGGGTCCTTCATGGGGCCTGCAACAAACATGCTTAGGATCTGCATAGCGATGTTGTTGAACATAATGGTGGAGATAAGCTCGTTTGCGCCTAAATAAATCTTCAATAGGGCGGGCAGCAGGGCATACACGGCGCCCCCGATAAAGCCGCATAGCAGCATGAAGGGGATATGGGCCACCGGCAAAAGGGTGGAAATGCTGTAGCCGATCCAGCCGCCGAACAAAGCGCCCAAATAGAATTGCCCCATCCCGCCCAGGTTGTACATGCCGCTGCGCATGGCAAAGGCAAAGGAAAGGGCCACAAAAATCAACGAGGTAGCCTTGACCAGGGTTTCACCGATGGCATTTAGGCTGCCGAAGGCGCCCTGCAACAGGCATTGATATGCCAGGAGCGCGTCATACCCCATGAAGGCCATGATGACGGCGGATGCCAATAGAGCCAGCAGGATCGCCGCCAGGGGAAACATCCATCCTTTCAGGCTGCCCCAAGCTCTGCGGGTACAGTTTCGGATCACCATATCCATTCCTCCGTGTCGATGCTTTGGTAGTGAAAATGCGCCGGGGGCGGCCCGAAGGGGGCCGCCCCCAGCCGTGGTTGTCCTTGATCGCCTGGATCAATCCAGGTTGATGGTCACCTCGCCGTTGGCCAGGGCGTCATAGGCGCCTTGCACCTTGGCGATCTGCTCCTCGGTCAGGGGGGCGAAGAAGTCCGGGTTCCATTCCGGCATTTCGATCAGGTTGTCCGCGATGCCGTACTTTTTGACTTCTTCGGGGATGCTGTTGGTGCGGAACTGCTCAAAGGCCGCATAGTAGCCCACCGCCGTATTCATGATCACGGCCGTTACCGTATTGTTGGGAGCCACGGTGATCATGCCGTCGCCATTGGCAATGGCCATGGCGCCTTCCACCTCGTTGGCGGCTTCCATTACGCCCAGGCTGGCTTGGTCCGCATTGGGGGCGATGACATCGTAGCCGTTTTCAAACAGGTTCTTAGCCGTTTCCTTCACCATGGCCACGTCTTCCGTGGTGCCCGCGATGGATACCAGCACCTCACAGTCGGGGTTTACATACTTGACGCCCGCTTCAAAGCCCTTTCCGCCGTTGATGAGGGGCGCAAAGTCGATGCCCGCGATATAGGCCACCTTGTTGGTCTTGGTGATAACGCCGGCAATGGCGCCCATGAGGAAGCCTTGGTCCTCGTCTGCAAAGTAGATGGGGTATACGTTTTCCGTCTGATAGGCGCCGTTGACGATGAAGATCTGGGTGTCCGGGAAGTCCTTGGCGGTTTCGATGATATCCTCCTGGTTGGCGTCCGTGGCCACCAGGATGCAGTTATACCCGGCGGAGGCAAAGGTACGCACGCTTTCCACCAGCATGTCCGTGGTGACGTTTTCCTGATAGGTGGCTTCATAGCCGGCTTCCTTCACCATTTCGCAGCCCAGATAGGCGGTGTAGCACCAGCTCATATCGCTGATGGGGCCCGGGATGATGAAGGCGACTTTGGGGGTCACTTCCCCTTCCTCGGCTGGGGCTTCCGCTTCCGCATCTTCCGCCTGGGGCGCCTGGGTTTCCTGCTCCGCAGGTGCGGAGGCGTCGGGCTGGGCTTCTTGGTTTTGCGGCGCCTTGCAGGCGGCTGCGCTGACCAGCAGCAATGCGGCCAATAAAAGAACCAGTAGTTTTTTCATGTTTTTTCTCCTTTTCTTTTTTATCGATTCGCCCGTTGCCGGGCAATGCCGATCTTGTTCCATTCCCACTTGGGGGGGAGGTTAACGAACCTTTGTAACGGGGAAGCGATCCGGCAGCCGGATACCGGCCCGCCTATAGATGGCTTCCCCGGCCTTTTGCCCTTCCCGAAGGATGGCGTCCTCGTCCAGGGTCAGGATCTTCCGGTCCCGCATGAGCCATTTCCCATTGCACATGGTGCTTTGGACGTTGGTGGAATGCATGGCGGTGACCAGGGCGGCGATCTTATCGTGTACGGGCATCATGGAGGGGCCGTAGGGGTCGATGACGATCAAATCGGCCTTTTTGCCCGGCTCCAAGCTGCCGTACAGGTGGCCGTCCAACAGGGCCCGGGCCCCGTTGATGGTGGCCATCTGCAAAATGGCCTGGGAGGGTACCACCGTTGGGTCCAGCCGCCAGCCCTTGTGGATGAGGGAGGTAAGCCACATCTCGTCCACCATATCCATGCGGTTGCTGGAGGAGGCGCCGTCCGTGCCGATGCTCACGCAGATCCCCTCCCGCAGCATCCGGGGGATCTTGGCAAAGCCCAACACCCGCATGGCGGAGGCCGGATTGTGGGAGACCTTTACATCGCGCTTGCGGAAGAGCTCTACCTCTTCGTTGGTGAGCCACACCGTATGCACGGCCAGCAGGTTCTGATCCAGCACCCCCAGCCGTTCCAAATGGGTTACCGTAGGCTCGCCAAATACCTCCTGGCAATACGCCACCTCTTCCCTTGCTTCCGCCACATGCATATGGACGCCTACCCCGTAGCGGTCGGCTAATTCCTTGGTGCGCTGGATCAGCCAGTCGGAATTGTTGAAAATGGTCCGCAGGCCGAACCAAACCTGCACCCGGCCCTCCGCGGTGTTGTGGAACCGCTTCAGGTCGGCTTCCTGCTGATCCAATTCCTCCTGGGCGGTCCGCTGCCAGACGGGGGGCAGGCCTTCGCCGCAATCCATCACGGACTTTGCCAGCTTGGCCCGCAGGCCCGCCTGGGTCACGGCCTTGGCCATGCCGCTGACGAACTGGCCCCCCGGCTCCGCAAAGACGGTGACCCCGCAGCGGATCTGCTCCAGGCAGCACATCAGGGTGGAAATGTAGGAATCCTCCTCGGTCATATTGCTTTCAAAGGGCCACATCCGGTCGTGGAGCCAGGTGATAAAGGCCACGTCGTCCCCAACGCCCCGGCTGATCTGCTGGGAGGTATGCACATGGGTGTTCACAAATCCCGGCAGGATGTATTTGCCCTGAAGGTCTATGATCTCCGCGTCCGGGCGTACCAGCGCCGGGTCCACCTGGCCCACCGCCAGGATGGCATCGTCCTGCACCAGCAGGCCGCCGCCATCGTAAACCTGCATATCGGGGCCCATGGTGAGGATATAGCCGTTTTTCAAATATGTTTGCGCCATGCTTGTCGTCCTCCTGGTTACATTTCATATAAGGTGCGGATCACCGGGTCCGCCACGCACTGATGGGCGCTGTCGATGAACCCGTGATCGGTAATGGCATAGCCGCCGCCAGCCGCCAGGCTGAGGAAGGAAAGGAACATAAAGGGCATGGAGATGGGGCAACCAAGCGCCTGTATGGCCTGGATCAAGGCTTTTTTCTGGGCCGCCAGGGTTTCGGCGGGCAGGTCGCTCATCAATCCAAGCACCGGGTAGGCCACCTGGGCCAGGACGCGGCCATCCTGCACGGCCACCTGCCCGCCTTCCAGGGCGGCCACCTGGTTCACCGCCAAGGCCATATCCGCGTGGTTGGTGCCCAGCACGATGATGTTATGGTTGTCGTGGCCGACGGAGGAGGCGATGGCTCCGGCCCTTAGGTGGAAGCCCCCCATGAAGGCTTTGCCGATGTTGCCGTTTTTCCCATAGCGTTCCACCTGGGCCACATACAGCACATCCTGCTGGGGATCGCATTCCACGATGCCGTCTTTTACCGGCAGAACAACGTGCCGGTCATTGGTGATGGGGATCCAATCCAGGGTGTCGATCACGTGGACCTCCACCGCCTTGGCCCGTTCATCCACCGTAAAGCAGAAGTCCTCGGGAACCACCGGCCGCTTCATCCGCATGGTGTGGAGGAGCAGTTCCTGGTGGACGGCAGGGGGGTAGGGCTGCAAAAACACGCCGTTTTCCGCCACCAGCTTGCCCCCGGCAATCACCTTTTGCACCCGGAAGTCCTCCGGCCCCGTGGTCAAAAGCACGTCCGCCCGCCGGCCGGGGGCCAGCCCGCCGGTGACCCCATCCAAATGGAAGGCCTGGGCTGCGTGCAGCGTCACCATTTGGATGGCCTCCACAAAGGAGACTCCCGCTTTCAAGGCGGTGCGCACGCCGTCGTCCAGGCAGCCCCGCTCCACCGCATCCACGGTGTGCAGGTCGTCCGTGATAATGCTGGCCCGCTGTAGGCTAAGGCCTTGGGCCAAGATGCCCTGTAGGCAGTCGGTCAAATTCCGCGCCACAGAGCCTTCCCGCAGCATGGCGTGGCAACCAACCCGCAGGCGCTCTATTGCGTCCTGGCCGGAAAAGGACTCGTGGTCCGTATAAATCCCCGCCGCCATGCAGGCGTTTAAGGCGGGGCCGCTGGTGGCGGGCAGGTGCCCCTGCAAGGTGCCCCGAGCCTGTAGGGTATCCGCCATGGAGGCCAAAAGCGGAGGATAGCAGGACTGGATGTAGGTGCAAACGCATTCCGAAAGGCCCACCGCATCCGGCCTGGCCAAAGCCTTGCGGATGACCGCCTCGTCAAAAAGGCCGCCGCTGGTTTCCAGGGAGGGGGAGAAGGGCACATGGGAGGGAACCACGAAATACACCTTCAGGTCGGTTTCCTTGGCTTCTTCCAGGATGGCCTCGATACCTTCCAGCCCAGCCACCACCCCCACCTCGTGGAAGTCGGAAAAGATGGTGGTGACCCCGTGCTGCAACATGATCTGGGCAAAGGGCCGAATGGCAAGGCTGGTGCTTTCCGGATGGATATGGCCATCGATAAAGCCGGGGGTAAGATAGGCCCCCTGGGCATCCAACACCTGGGTATCAGCGCCTACGGCATAGGCCACATCCCCCACGGCGATAATGGTATCCCCGCTGATGGCCACGCCGCCGGGATAAATTTCGCCGGTGTATACATTCACAATTTGTCCGTTTTCAATCACCAGATCCGCCGGCTTGTTTCCCAGCGCCGCTTGAATTCGATCAGCTATCATATAATTTCCCCTTGTTTTTTCTGAAATGAACAAAATATTTGCTTAAAATTTAATCTATAATTTAATTTATATATATTTTTTGAACTATTGTCAAGGACTTTTTCCCATGACGCCAGGAAACAGCGCCGAAATAGATCGCAAATAGTCCCGGAAGCCTGCTGCATAGACGTGGCGGTCAGCTTGGCTGGGCAGGAAGGCGACCTCTGCTTTTGAGGAGGAGCGCCAGGGGAGACCGAGGCCCTTTTTCAATAGGGCCGCGGCGCCGGCGGCGCCGGGATAGGCGGGGGCCAATCCCAGGGGGATCCCCAGGGCGTCCGCAAAGATCTGGCAGAACACGGCGTTTTTGCTGGCCCCGCCGGATAGCAACGCCTGCCGGGGCGGCGTGGAACGCATGGCGGCGAGGCAGTGCCTGGCGGAATAGGCGATCCCTTCCACGCAGGCCCGGGCAAGGTCCGCTGGCCCGGTGGAATTTCTTAGCCCCAGAAAAGCGCCGGTGGCTTGCGGACAGGAAAAGGGCGCCCGCTCCCCGTTGATGAAGGGGAGGAATAGGACCCCGTTCGCACCTGGGCTGCTTTGGGCGGCCAAGGCGAAAAAGCCGCCGTAATCCATGCCGGGGAAAAACTTTTGCCGGACGAAATCCAAGGCGCAGGCGCCGGCGGCGGTCCCCAGGGTCAAGCGCATAACGGGCGGGTCAAAGGGAAGCAGGTCCACAAACCCCTTTTCCGTGGGGGCGGGTTGCGGCGCGCCTAAGCAAAGGCTTACCGCCAGGGTGGTGCCGGCAATGATGGAAGCGTCCCATTGCTCCCCGGCGCCAAAGGCGGCGGCGGTGGTATCCAGGGCCCCCACCCCCACGGGCAGCCCCGCCGGCAGGCCGAACAAGGAAGCCGCCTGGGGGGACACGGGGCCGGCGACCGCCCAGCTGGGGCGGAGGCTGGGCAGCTTGTCCAGCATATCCGCCAGGCCGAAAGCCTGATAGATATCCGCTGCGTAGCTGCCCTTCGCAAGGTCTACCCCTTCCCCGCAGTTGGAAAGATCGGTAACCGATTGCCCGGTCAAGCAATATACCAAAAAGGACACGCAGCCTAAAGCATAGCCGATATTTCGGTATTCCTCCGGCGCATGATCCTTCAGCCGCCGGAGAATGGCCATCCGGGACCCGGGAAAGGGCAGGTTGCACCGCTGATTCCCCAGCGTTCGGGTCAGGCCCGCCAGCTGTTCCGCTTCAGGGGCGGCATTCCCATCCTGCCAGGTGATGGCAGGCATGAAGGGCCGGCCGTTTTTATCCAAGGGAAACAACCCGTCCCCCTGGCCGGTAACGCCGACCCCTGCCAAGGCGTCCCAAGGCTGCGGGCAGCGGGGCCGCAGCCGGGCCAAGGCCCCGGCCAGGGCCTGGAGCAGGGCCTCCATATCCAGGCGGCAGGGAGCAACATAACAGCCTGCCATTTCCACTTCCTCTGCAGCGGCGATCTGGCCGCCGGCATCCATTACAACCGCCTTCAGGCAGGTGGTGCCGGCGTCAATGGCTAAGAAATAAGGCTGAGCCATGGCTTATAAGCGGATGTTGCCAGGATGGATCATGCCGCTTTGCCGGATGTCGTCAAAGATGGCTTGGGCTTCTTCCTGGGTAAACGCCCGGGCGCCTCCCATTAGGGTGGTGATGAACAGGATCTTGGCATATTGTTCCAGGGCCTCCAGGCGGTAGTAGCTGTCCAGCACCGAATCCCCCATGGTGACCGTGCCGTGATTGCCAAGGAGCAAGGCGCTGTGCCTTTCAATATAAGGCGCCATGGATTCCGCCACCCCCTGGGTGCCGTACATCTGGTATTCGCACCGGGGTACGGCGCCCAAATATACCACCTGGTCCGGCAGGATGTACCGGTCCAGCTTGCGATCCATACAGGCAAAGGCCGTGGCAAAGGGGGCGTGGGAATGGCATACGCCCATCACATCCGGCCGGTGCTGATAGCAATACACGTGCACCCGGGCTTCGCTGGAGGCTTTTCCGCCGTCGATGGGGTTGCACCCGTCGTCGATCTTTACCAGCATATCGGGCGTAAGGTCCTTTTTGCATACCCCGGAGGGGGTGATCAGGTATTGCCCTTCCCCCAGCCGCCCGGAGATATTGCCGCTGTTTGCCGGGGAAAACCCTGCTTCGTACATACGGTGGGCCACTTCACAGATCTCCTGCCGCAAGGCAAGCTCCTTTTCGCCAATGTTCTTCATGGAAATAGATGATCCTTTCTTGATTAGTTAAAATTTATTGAAATATTTCGTATATATGATATAATCACTATGTATATTATACTTTTCAATAAATTCTGTCAATCATTTTAATGCAACAGGAGGCAATCGTTATGGAAAAACCCCGTCTCGCCCTTGGATCGCCTATGGCGGAGCCCTATTTGTCCCAGCTGGAGGCGCTGTGCCAAATCACGCCAGTCAGCCAGCTTTGTACCCCGGGGGTGTGGCCGCCTGAGGCGGTGTTCCGAAACACCTGCTTGGGATATGACATCGTGGTGGTGGAAGCCGACGTTCTGGGGGAAGAAACCCTGGCCCTATGGAAAGGGCACGGCCTTAAGCTATTGGGCTGCACCCGGGGCAATCCCTTGAACGTGGACGCTGCCGCCTGCAAGAAGCTGGGCATTCCCCTGTTCTATACCCCAGGGCGCAATGCCCAGTCCGTGGCGGAATATACCATGACCCTTATGCTGATGCTGCAAAAGCATATCCAGCGGGCCATGAAGGGTATGGCGACCGGGGCGTTTCTGGACGCGCCGGTGGCGGACATCTATGACCTGCCGCCCATTACCGACGTCACCTGGATGAACGAGCGGGTCAACGTATATGCCATGCTGCCCCTGGGGGAGGAGCTTTACGGGCGTACCCTGGGGCTGATCGGCTATGGGGCCATCGGCAGGCGGGTGGCAAAAATGGCGCTGGCCTTTGGGATGCGGGTAATGGTTTATGATCCTTATTGCGACCCCCGGGCCGTGGAGGACGCCGGGGCAAAATTCTCGTCCCTGGAGGAGACGCTGGGCGCGGCGGACATCCTGTCCATCCACTTGCCGGTAACCAAGGAGACCACGGGCATGGTGAATGAAAGCTGGTTTGCCAGGATGAAGGATGGGGCAAAGCTGATCAATACCGCCCGGGCGGCGGTGGTGGACCAGCGGGCGATGCTACAGGCCCTGGAATCCGGCAAGCTGGCCGGGGCGGCGGTGGATGTGATGTGGATCGAGCCCTGCCCGGCGAACCATCCCTTCCTTTCCATGGACCAGGTGATCGTACTGCCCCATCAGGCGGGGGCTACGGTGGATATAGACCGGTGGCAGTCCGCCATGGTGCTGGAGGAGGTCAAACGGTTTTTAGCTGGGCAACCTTTACAAAACCCATTCCCCAGGCAGGCCTAGGCCCTGTTCTCCTTTCCAAAGCCGCAACGATCCGCCGGGGGCGGGATCTGTATAAATAAGCGCAAGGGCAATGCCCAGGCTGGGGATTCGGGCACAGGGCAAGGGGATGGGCACAGGCGGTATTCCGTTGGCATATACTGGAAACGAAGCTAGGATAGGGAGGAAAAGCCTGTGAGAGAACAACGCTGCGGCAGCCCGGCGCCTGCCATAGGGGATTACGGCCCCAATCCATTGGTCGTGAATATCCGGTGCCTGGCGGAACAAACCCCGTATTTTCGAACTGCCTTATGGACAGGGCGGTATATGCAGATCACCCTAATGTGCATCCCGCCCCGGGGAGAGATCGGGCTGGAAATGCATGGGGACGTGGATCAGCTGCTCCGGGTGGAAGCAGGGTGCGGCCTGGTCATGATGGGAGAAGGGCCCGAGGCCCTGTATTGCAGGCAGGCGGTGGACGCCGGCTACGGGATCGTGATCCCGGCAGGCACTTGGCACAACCTGGTCAATACCGGCTGCGACCCGCTGCAGCTGGTCTCCGTTTATGCGCCGCCCCAGCACCCCTTCGGCACGGTGCATAAAACCAAGGCGGATGCAGACGCATGGGAGACCTAAGCCGCTTGTTCCAAGCGCGAACCGCAAAAAAAGAAGCGGCAAATTGCCGCTTCTTTGTGTTGCGCATCCATCCAATTCATAAAGCAGCCCTTTCCCCGGCTGCCCAGCACCTCCGATCAGCCTTCAAAGAAGAAGGGGAGTACCTCCTGCTCGATGCGGGGGTTCCAATAGGAGAAATCATGGACCCCATCCCCTTCGGTATAGATGAAATCCAGTCCCAGGGCCTGGGCTTTTTTACGCCATTCTTGGCTGTATGCATAGATGAAATCCTGCTTGCCCACGGTATGGTACATGGGGGGCACATATTCGCCCCGGGCCTTGCGGGCGGCTGCCCGATCCAACAGGGCCAGGGTGTCATTGTCGCTGCCCTGGATATCCGGCCAGCCTGCCAATGCCCCGTGGATACGGAAGATACTGCCCCCTTCAAAGGCGTTGATAAAGCCTGCCACATCCATGCAGCCGGACAGGGAAGCAAGCTTATGATAGCGGTCCGGGTTGCATAGGCCGATGCGCACCGCGCCAAAACCGCCCATGGAATAGCCCATGAGGTACCGGTCCTTGGCTTGCCGGGACGCATGGAAGGTGGCCTCGATCATATTGGGCAGCTCCCAGGCCACATAGGTGGCGAAGTTCCGGCCATCCGGCGTATCGTTGTAGAAGCTGAGCTGACAGCTGGGCATCACGGCGATAAAGCCGTATTTGCAGCACCAGGCCTCTACATCCGCCCGCTGGACCCACTCAAATCCATCGCCCCCGGCCCCATGGAGCATATAGACCACGGGCCACTGGCGGGTGGCGTCATAGGCGTCCTTGTGCTGGATCATATCCTGTAAAGTGGGGGTGGGATAGACCACCCAAAGGTCCATCTTCTGGGTGAGGGAACGGGACGTGAAATTCATATGCATCACAGACATGCAAAGCACCTCATTCCATATAGGTTTTAACAATATTATGCGGTGTCCCTTTGGCTGCGTCAAATGAATTCATCCTATTATATGTATATTCTATTTTTAGTATATAATGATTTTTTAAACAACATCTAATAATTTGTCTAGCATAAAACACCGTATTATCTAAATAAAATGGCTTTGATATTTTTTATTCAATTTTTCTATAAAAATCCCCTTGCATATTTCCGATTTACTATAAATATTATTAATAGAACATCGATGCTCTCCTCAAACAAACAACTGTATTATGCAATCTAATCCACGCGCATTCTTAATCTGCTTATATCTATTCCAGCGAGGGAGGTTAATTGTATGAATCCGATGGAATATGTAAGTCCAGAACCCTATAAGCTTTACATCAACGGGCAATATGTGGCTGCGGAAAAGGGCAACATTGTGGATGTGATCAACCCTGCCAACAACCAACCCTTTGCCAAGGTTTACCGGGGCACCAAAGAGGATTGCGAAAAAGCCATTCAGGCCGCCCGCAAGGCATTTGACGAAGGGCCCTGGAGCAAAATGTCCGCCAAAGAGCGGAGCAAGCTGCTGCTTAAGGCGGCGCGCATTTTAGAGCGGCGGGCGGAGGAATTTTCCGTCATCGAGACCCTGGAATGCGGCAAGAATTACGGCGCCTGCCGTTACTGGGAAGCGCCTATGGCAGTGGATGCCTTTGAGTTTTTTGCAGGCAAAGCCCGGCATCTGGACGGGAAGGTAGTACCTTCCGAGTATGGCACCCTGAATTATGTTACCTGGAATCCCTGCGGCGTAGTAGGAGAGATCTTGCCCTGGAATGGTCCCTTCCTTATGGGCTGCCAGAAGGTAAACGCCATCCTAGCCGCCGGCAATACGGTGGTCATTAAGCCTCCGACCTGGGGGGTGTTGTCCATGCTGCTTATGGCCAGCGTATATGAGGAAGCCGGGTTCCCTGCAGGCGTGGTGAACGTGGTGACGGGTTACGGCCCCGAGGTAGGCAACAACCTGGTGGAAAGCGATCTGGTGGACATGGTCTCCATGACAGGCGGCACCGCCACCGGCCGGGAGATCATCACCCATTCCGCCAAGCTGGTCAAGGACATTGCCCTGGAGCTGGGCGGCAAGAGCCCCAACATCTTCTTTGAAGATGTGGATATTGAGCAGGCGGCCCGGTTTGCCGTATACGGCTTTACCAACCACGCGGGCCAGATCTGCGTTTCCGGCACCCGGGTGCTGGTGCAGCGCAGCATTTACCAGCGGTTCCTGGAGGCCATGGTGGCCGCTGCGGGCCGGCTGGTGCCTGGCGATGGGTTTGACCCCAACGCGAATTTGAATACCCTGATCTCCAAAGCCCACGCGGCCACCGTTTGGGACTATATCGAGTCCGGCAAGCGGGAGGGCGCCCGGCTGCTATGCGGCGGCGTGCCTTATACGGAAGGCCCGCTGGCCCAGGGGAATTTCGTGCCGGTCACCATCTTTACGGATGTGACTCCCAACATGACCATCTTCCAAGAGGAGATCTTTGGGCCTGTTGGCTGCGTAACCCCCTTTGATACCGAGGAAGAGGCCATCGCTCTGGCCAACGGCACCGCCTACGGCCTGGCGGGCGGCGTCTTTACCAAGGACATCAAACGGGCCATCCGGGTGGCGGATAAGGTCAAGAGCGGCCAGATCTATGTCAACAATTATTTCAGCAAGGGAATGATCGAATCCCCTGGTACAGGTTGGAAGGAAAGCGGCTTAGGGATCGCAGGTATCCACAAATACATGATTTCCAAGACTGTTTTCCTAGAAACCATTGACGATGTCCTGCCTCCCGTGTGATACTTTTAATAGTATTATCTCACACAAGAGGGGGACACCTATATGGCAAACGAAGTTGATACGGCAGCAAACTTAGGAATCTCTGTTGGCAGTAAGATCCGCGCCTTGCGAAAGATTCGCGGCATCTCACTACAGCAAATGGCCCAGAGTACGGGAATGAGTTATTCCTATCTTTCCGGGCTGGAAAATGACAAGCATTCCGTCTCCATTGCAAACCTCCAGCGCCTGGCCAAGTATTTCCAGGTGGATATGGTATATTTCCTGATGCCCAGCGGCAAGATCCCGCGGTTATTTCGCAAGGCGGAGCTGTTTCAGGAGAGCAATGCTTACCATAATATCTCCTATCGGGTGATCACGCCGGAGGATTCCAGCAATCTGCAGGTCAGCTACGTGCACCTTCCGCCCAACGAGCCCTCGGAACGCCGCATCCATAAGCACGGCGAAGGGCAAGAAATGGTTATTGTGCTGGATGGTTGCGCCCATGTTATGGTGGAGGAAGAACATTATAAGGTTCAGCAAAGCGATTGTATCTTTTTCGAAGCACAAGTAGAACATTTGATCTATACCGAAGAAGAGGCCGCCACCTTCGCCATCATTTCCAGCCCCCCTTACGGGCAGTCGATCATACCCACGCCGAAGGAATAGCGCCCCAATGGTGGGGCGCTGGAATCGAAATGAAGTGAGGATTTCATGCAACGAAAAGCGGTCCACTATATCAATCAGTTTTATGCAGGCCTGGGCGGCGAAACCATGGCGGACACCGGTTTTTCCATTCTTGAGGAAAAGAAGGGCCCCGCATTGGGATTGGAGCAGCTTTGGAAGGGCGAAATGGAGATCTCTACGGTGGTATGCTGCGGAGATAACTATGTGAATACCGAAGCCAATGAGGCGGAAGTCTTTGCCCGGCTCACAGAGGTGATCCGCCGCGACCAGCCGGATGTATTTATCGCAGGCCCCGCGTTTAATGCGGGCCGATATGGCGTGGCCTGCGCCAAGGTTTGCGACTATGTCCGCCGGGAGCTGGGGGTGCCCAGCGTCACCGCTATGTGGTGGGAAAACCCAGCGGTGGACATGTATGTGAAGGACAATTATATCATCGCCAGCACGGAAACCGCCGCGGGTATGCGAAAAACCCTGCCCCCATTGGCGGCCCTGGCGCTGAAACTGGCCAAAGGGGAGAAGATCGGCCCTGCCCGCAAGGAAGGCTATCTGCCCACTGGGCACCGCTACAATGCATACCACGAAAAAAGCGGCGCCGAGCGGGTGGTGGACATGCTGGTGGCCAAGCTCAACGGCAAGCCCTACCGGACGGAAGTACCGCTTCGGGGCTTTGAATCCGTACCCCCGGCGCCGCCGGTGCAGGATCTTACCAAGACCTCCATCGCCCTATTTACCACGGGCGGCCTGGTCCCGGTGGGCAATCCGGACAAGATCAAGCAGGCGTTTGCCGTCAGCTACGGCGTCTATGACATGACAGGCTTGGACGCCTTGAAGAAAGGCGCCTATGAATCCATCCACGGCGGTTATGATACCACAGCTGCCAGCGACGATCCCCATCGGCTGGTCCCCCTAGACGTGATGCGGGACTGCGTGGCGGAGGGCGTGATCGGCGGGCTGTATCCCTACTTTGGCAGCACCTGCGGCGTTGGCACCAACGTGGCCAGCAGCCAGGAGATGGGACGCAGCTGGGCCAAGCGCTTGAAGGACGCCCAGATCGGCGCGGCCATCCTGACCTCCACCTGAGGAACCTGCACACGTTGCGGTGCAACGATATCCAAAGAGCTGGACCGGATGGGGATCCCCAATGTCCATATCAACGCGTTTACATCCATTTCCAAGGGCGTAGGCGCCAACCGGATCGTATTCGGCGGCGATTTTACCGCCCCCACCGGCAATTCCGACCTGCCTCTGGACCGGGAAAAGGCTTACCGGCGCAAGATCATCGATAAGGCGCTGGAAGCTTTGACCACCAATGTCTCCGGCCCCACTATTTTTACCGTGGACGAGAGCAAGGAGGGCTGAGCCATGATCGATATGAAGTTAACCCGTCAGTATTTTGACGTAAAAGACGTCCGCTTTGGAGATACATGTTCCTTTGCGGAAGGTATTCTTACTGTCTGCGAAAAAGAATTGCAGGCATTAACAGCGGACCTTTTCAAGACCGTGGGGGGCTTCCACTTGGAAATCACCCATCCAGGCGAAAACGCCCGCATCATCCATGTGCTGGATACCATTGCCCCCATGGTTAAGGTGGCGGGGGAGGGCATACAATATTCCGGCTTTTTCAGCACGCCCTATACGGTAGGACGGGGCGTTACCAACATGCTTTCCGGTTTTTCCGTTATGGAAAGCGCCGCTTTGCCCTGGGATGAATCCAACGCCTCCAGCGGTCTGCTGTATCCCCGGGACGCGATCATCGAGCTTTCCGGTTACTATGCGGACTACACCCCCTTCTCCAAGACCCACAACCTGGTGATCGTATACGACCTGAACGAGGGCAAGTCCTCCATGGAATACGATAACGACATCCGGCTTATCGCCATCCGGATCGCCACCCATCTGGCCGAGCTGACCCGGGGTATGGAGCCGGACCGGCAGGAGGTATTCTCCACCCAGGAGGAAAACCCGGATCTGCCGGGGGTGGTGATGGTTTGGCAATGCCAGAACCAGGGCCCTTATGCCAACACCATGCTTTACGGTATGCCCATCGACGACATGGTGCCCACGGTGCTCCATCCCAACGAGATGCTGGATGGCTGCGTGGTCAGCGGGAACTATGTATGGCCTGCCTTCAAGGTGCCCACCTATCTCCATGTAAACCACCCGGTCCTGTTGGAGCTGTACCGGCGCCATGGCAAGGACCTGAACTTCAAAGGCGTACTGTTTTGCAGGAGCCACAATCCCAGCAACTGGCATAAGCAGCGCTGCGCCAGCTTTAATGTGAAGTTGGCCCAGATGCTGGGGGCCAAAGGCTTGGTGATGGTTTGGGAAGGCGGCGGCAACGCTTGCGTGGACGGCATGCTTACCATTCAAACAGCGGAAAAGCATGGCATCAAAGCCTCCACCATTACCTTTGAATTTGGCGGGGCGGACGGCACGGAGGGCATCCTGTTGGTGGACGATGTACCGGAAGCGGACGCCATTTGCAGCGGCAGCTCCATCGAAAAACCCGTGCAGCTGGCTGCGGTAGATCGGGCGATCGGCGGCGATACCTTCCGGCTCAACAAGGAATCCGGCGGCTTCTTCCCCCCGGCCCGTGAAGCCTTGCAGCTGGAAAATACCACGCATTTATATTTGGGCGGCAATCAATGCGCCTATAGCAAGATCTTTGCTGAAGCCTATTGATGCGCCTCCCAGGAAAGGATACACTTTTATGACGAAGCGCAGAATGAACAACATCTTTAAGAAAGACGGCCGCTCCTTCGTCCTGGCCATGGATCACGCTGCCATGATGCCTTCACCCGACCTGAAGGATCCCGGGCATGTGATCCGGGAGGCGGTCGCCGGGGGCGTGGACGGCTTCCTGGCCACCTATGGGCTGATCCGGAATTTCCAAAAGGACTTTGGCAATGCCGGTCTGATCCTTCGGGCGGACGGCGGCGCTTCTGTGCTGCGCAAGCCAATGACCCCCCTCAGCCTGCTCTATCGCCCCGAGGATGCGGTGCGGGTGGGCGCGGACGCCATGTTGTGCATGGCATATCCCGGCTCCACGGATAACGAGCAAACCTTGGCGTACATGGCGCAGCTGGCTGCGGAGGCAGACCGGTACAACCTCCCCGTAGGGGTGGAGGCGCTGCCCTACGGCTTTGAAAAACACGAGGGCATTGACACCCGGTCGGTTGAGAATATGGCCTATGCCTGCCGGCAAGGAGTGGAGCTGGGCGCTGACTTTATCAAAGCGGAGTACGTAGGCGGCGAACGGTTCCGGGAGGTGACGGAGGGCTGCTATGCCCCCATCCTGGTCCTGGGCGGCAGCAAAGCCAAGTCCGAAGCGGAGATCTTCCACAACATCCGCGGCGCACTGGACGCCGGCGCAAAGGGTATCATCATGGGCCGCAACATCTACCGGCACGAGAACATCGCCAAGATCTGCGCCGCCATCGCCGCCATCGTGCATGACGACGCATCCGCTGACGATGCCCTGGCCATGCTCAAGTAAGGAGGCGGGCGTATGTCTATACAGATTAAAACAGCTGCGGTCACCGGCCCCAAGACCTGTGAGATCCTGGAGCTGACCACCCCGGATCTGGGGCGGGGCGAAGTGCTGGTAAAGGTACATGCAGTTGCCCTATGCACCCTGGAGCAGCGTATTTTCCGGGGAGAGGTCAAGATGCCGTTGCCCTGCACCGGCGGCCATGAGGTAGCCGGCGAGATCGCCGCCCTAGGACCGGGGGTCAATACGAAGCTATGGGCAGAAGGCCAGCGGGTAGCTGTGCGGCTGCTGTATAACTGCGGCGAATGCTACTATTGCCGCACCGGACGCACCAATATGTGCGAGCGGGCCCAGAAAAAGCCGGTGCGGGAAGGGTTGCTTCCCGGCCCCGGCGGCCTGTGCGATTACATCATAGTGGACGCAGCGTCCTTGTTCAAGATCCCGGATACCCTTTCCTACGAGGAAGCCTGCTTGACGGAGCCTTTGGCCTGCTGCGTACACAGCGTGGGCCGGGCCAACATCCAGCTGGGCGAGGACGTGGTCATCATCGGCGGGGGTATCATGGGCCAATACCATGTGATGCTGGCCAAGCGCCGGGGGGGCGCGGGTGATCCTGAGCGAGGTGGATCCCGCCCGCCGGGCCCTTGCGGAAAACCTGGGCGCCGACATCACCCTCAACCCCATGGAGCAGGACCCTGTGGAATTCGTCAAGGGGATCACCGATGGCCGGGGCGCGGATGTGGTATTCAATACCACCGCCATCCCCAACGCGATGGTGGGCTATGGTTCCGTTGTGGCGATTGCCTTCCTGGTGAGCGAAGTAAAGAACCCCGATCGGACGGTCCCCAAATCCATGGCCATTTCCATGGTGCTGGTTGTGCTGCTGTACCTGCTGATGATCATTGCCACCATGGGCAATATCACCACCCAGCTGCTCATCGACAACCCGGGCTTCCGCTTCATCCCCATGTTTGCGGCTGCCTTCACCTCTTTGGCTTCCGTACCGTGGCTTTCCAAGCTGATCTCCATCGCGGCCCTGCTGGCGCTGCTCACCACCATGCTGGTAGTGCTCTCCCTCAACGCCCGCGCGGTATCCTCCATGGCGGACGGCGGTATGCTGCCCAAGTCCCTTGCCAAGCTGAACAAGAACGGCGTTCCCGGCACCGCCACCGTAACGCTGGCCATCGTGTGCATGATCCTCAGCTGCTTCCCCAGCCTCACTGAGCTGCTGGTCAACCTGGGTTCCGTGTCCGCTGCCATCACCATTGTGATCGTATGCGCATCCCTGATCTGCGCCCGGAAAAAGGTGCCCCATCAGGCGGGCAACTACAAAGCCCCCGGCGGAAACTTCATTTCCGTCCTGACCATCGTGCTGATCGCGGCGTCCTATATCCCCGGCATCTTCAGCGGCGGCGGCACCATGTGGCTGTTCACCATCATCATCTACGCTGTAGGCGCTGTGATCATGGCGTATTATCTAAAGAAGAAAGACTAAACCCGGATAATCCTCTTTTACTTGCTTGACACAATAGACTTAGACGGCGGCGAATGCGGTGCGCCGTAGCGCCGCCGCCTTTATATTCGCAAATAGGCAAAACCATCATTTTGCATTTTAAACCAGGAGAAATTCGCGATGAAGCATATTACCAACCTTAATGAGACGCTGCCAATGTCAGCCTGCGTGGCCTTTGGCCATTTTGACGGCATGCATTTGGGGCATCAGGCGGTGATAGAAAAGCTCTGCTCCCATCTGGACCTTACGCCGGTGCTTTTGAGCTTTGCACAAACGGAAAAACCTGTGATCTATACCGAGAGAGAAAAGGAATACCTCTTGGAGGGAACCGGCGTAGAATGGATGGTATCCGCGCCCGCCAAGGAAATGGAGGCGATGGACGCGGAAACCTTTGCCCGGGAGGTATTGGCCAAGGCCCTCCACGCCAAAATCGTGGTGGTGGGGGAGAACGCGACCATTGGCGCCGATGCCAAGGACGCCGCCGCCCTGGCCGCCCTGGGTGAAGCCTACGGCTTTACGGTGGAGACCGTACCCACGGTATGCTTTGCGGGGGAGCCGGTTTCCAGCCAGGCCATTATCAAAGCCATCGAAGCCATGGACTTCCCCCGGATGCGGGAGCTGCTGGGCCGCACCTACATCATGCAGGGCGAGGTGGTCCACGGCAAGGCGACCGGCCGTAAGCACGGTATGCCCACGGCAAACCTGGGCGTTGCGCCGAATAAGATTTTCCCCCCCCATGGGGTGTACGGCACCCTCTCCCATATGGACGGCAAATATTACCGGGGCATGACCAACATCGGCCTGCGCCCCTCGGACGACGATATCCCCATCCCCACCGTGGAAACCTTCCTGCTGAACTTTGACCAGGATATCTATGGCTGGCAGGTGATCCTGGAGGTATTCGTATACATTCGCGGGGTCAAAAAGTTCGCCGGCGGCCTGGACGAGGTGCGCAAGCAGATCGATAAGGATATCGAGCAGGTCCGTACCTATATGGATGAAGTCATCCGTAAGCTGGAAGCGTAAACGGCTATCGAACAGATAAAGGCCCGCAGGGGCCTTTTTTAATTTTAAGGATAGGAGCCGGATAAGGGAAAAAATGGATTCACCCAGAAAAACACAATCTTTTTCTACATAATTATGGAAAAAACTTCCATAAATTCTTGACGAAAGCAAGAAAATCGTCTAGTATATATATATATATATATGGTTTACAACGTTTTTCCATTTTTTGCCTAAAATCATTCAACACGTGGAGGAATTTTCTATGCGTACAACCCGTAAGCTCCTTGCCCTGCTGTTGGCAGTGGCCATGGTCTTTACCATGACGGCTATGACCGCCCTGGCTACTGGCGGCGACGACGGCACAACCACGCCCGATAGCGCCCCCACCACGCCCGGCGGCGGCACAACCACGCCCGATGGCGGCGCCACCGCGCCCGGCGGCGGCCCCGCCGCGCCCGGCGGCGGCACAACTACGCCCGACGACGGCACAACCACGCCCGATAGCGGCACAACCACGCCCGGCGGCGGCCCCACCGCGCCTGACGGCGGCGCCTCCACCACGCCCGATGACGGCGCCCCCACCACGCCCGGCGGCGGCACCACGCCCGCCGGCGGCACAACTACGCCGAAGGTATCTGCGGAGGCCCAGGCGGTGATCAACTTGATCGCGGCCCTGCCAACAAGCGAAGAAATACAAGAGGCTATGACAGCTGGCCCGTTTGAAGTGGAGGCGTACAAGGCTTAGGTATCCGCTGCCCGGGCAGCTTATAACGAACTCACGTTGGAGCAGCAGGCAAAGGTCATGAACTATGAAACACTTACCCAGGCGGAAGCCAACCTGGCGTCGCTGGAGTTAATAAAACCGCTGGGGGCTGGTGTCTGCGCGATTGGCGGCATAGAATACCCAACGCTGGAAGCGGCGGTGGCGGAGGTAAAGCCTGGCGAGACCGCTACCATTACCATGCTTACAGATGTGACGCTAACTGCAGCGGTTACGCTTCCGAATGGCGTTACCCTGGATTTGAATGGGAAAACCATCAGTGGAGCCGCGAACATGAGCTCCACGATCACTATTGATGAAAACGCTACTGTAACAATAACAGATAATTTGACCGGCGGCGGCGGGAAGATTAGCAATAGCAGAAATACTGGCTCTTCTTCTGGTGCTGTAATAGTGGAAGATGGTGCTGCGTTGACGTTGGATGGGGGAGTGACGCTGGAAACAACAGGAGGGATCCCCTCTTCTCTATATATTTATAATAAAACAAACACCCCCAAGGTAGAAATAATAAACGCTAAGTTTATTTCAAAGAATTATGCAATTCGGCTTCAAAGCCGTTCAAACGATGCAATAATTAACATTCATGATGGTGAATTTCAACCGGGTAAGCAAAGTTTTATCTATTTTAATGATGCAGCAGATGTAACCATCTCCGGCGGTACCTTTACCAAATGGGATGATGACAACATAGGTCTGCTCGCTGAGGGCAAAGCCGCTTTAGTTGATGGCGAAGGGGTTACAATTGGCGATACCCCTGAATCACCTTATGCACAAATGGGGGAGAAATATTATCTTATAAGTAATAATCTTTATGATTTGATTAAGGAAGATTATGTTACTGGTAAAACCATTCAAATTGTGGACGATGTATTCTGCACATACCCCAGTGGCAGCTATTTTGGAGAATTCAGCGGGAATGCGAAGACGCTAACGCTGGAAATAGCTGAGGGCAAAATTTTGTCTGGGAGTATGCCGCTGAAGATTGCTGAAGTGACCGTTACTGGCAGCGGAACGCTGGCCCCTGGATTCTTTGTTCCTGCGGACGCGACAAAATATGAAGTGATTTCATCTTCGCTTTCTACTGGAGGTACGCTGTATACGGGAATGGTAAAGGTTGAAAATGCAGCTGCTTTCGTTATTTGGGGTGGCGCTTCATATCCCTACACCTCTGTGTCGGCTGCGATAAATGCCGCCAGAACTAGATCTGGCAGCACGGTAAAACTGAACCAGAACTATACAACGAATACCACCGTGCAAACTGGCGTTGCGGACTTCCAGCTTTGGACCCTGGATCTGAACGGGCACACATATACCTATACCGGTAGCGAGCAAGCCTTTGATATTAGACATACTAAGAAATCGTTTACGCTGACAGACAGTTCAGCAACGGGGGGTGGAAAGCTGATTGTTAATGACTCGGATGCTGTTGCTATCAGATGCGAAGGGAGTTCCAGTGAGAATACCATCACCATAAAGGAAGGGGCTACCGTAGAAGGCACCATCCTGATTGGCGGCACAAACAACACCCTGGATGTATCCGGCACCATTGCAACGGGCAACAAAAATATCGCTATCCAGACCAACGGTAGCAGTACTAAAAATAGCACCATTACCTTACATGGCGGCGCAGAAGTAACGTCTAAATCCTGCGCCATCTACCACCCCGGCACCGGCACGCTAAACGTATATAAGGCAACCGTGACAGGTGGAGAGGGATTCACCGGCATTGAAATGCGCGCCGGTACCCTGAATGTATATGATGGCGCAGAAATAACGGGCGGTGAGGGTGAGCCGGGTTCAACCCCTAACAAAAACGGCACCACCACCAACAATGCGGCCATTGCGGTAGCCCAACATAATACCAAGAAAGAAATTAACATAAACATTTATGGCGGTACCTTCACCGGCGGCGCGGCCATTTATGAGAGCAATCCGCAGGAAAATGAAGAGGATGCCATCAAACTGGTAAAGATGAACGTATCCGGCGGGGAATTTATCGGCGAGGTATCTTCCCAAGACGTGACCGGCTTCATCACCGGAGGCAAGTTCTCCACCGACGTAAAGAAATATATAAAGAATCAGTATGACCAGTTGGTCACCAACAAAGAAACCGATACGCCTTTCTGGGTGGGCCAGTACACCGATATCGGCGCGGCGGATACCATGGGCCAAACCGTGTACAAAGTCACCTATCAGTTCGAAAATGAAACCGTGGATGTGTACTATATGACTGAGGAGGCAGCGAAGGAAGCGATCGAGGAAGCTGACTCGAACATTACCGTTTCTGGGCCTGCTGCTGTAAAGCCCACGCCCTCTGGCGGCGGCAGCGGCGGCAGCGGCAGTTACCTGCCGGTGATCCTATCGCCCGTGTGGAACCAAACGGTGTCCGTTATTGAGCATGGGACGCTGACCATGTCGGTGCGGGCCAGCAGGGCCAGCAGCTACCAGTGGTTCGTGGACCGGGGCGACGGCCGGGGCTTTGTGGCCATTGCCGGGGCAACGGGGGCC
>UQRU01000009.1 GCA_900543475.1 uncultured Eubacteriales bacterium | reverse complement strand
GGCGGGGGGGGCCCGGGGGGGGGGGGGGGGGGGGGGCCCCCCCCCCCGCGGGGGGGGCCCCGGGGGGGGGGGGGGGCCCCCCCCCCCCCCCCGCCCCCCCCCGACGCTACCGCTGTAAGCCCCGGCTGGGCATACACAGAATCAAGGCCCGCTCCAGAGCGTCCGCGTCCTTGGCCTGCCCGGAAACCTGCAAATATCCCACGTCGGCGAAGCGTTGGAGGTTTTCCAGCAGCTGGGCTTTGGAATAGCCCCGGGCCTGGTCCCAGGCCTTTTTCATGGGGAAGGTGTTGCCCAGCTTCTTCAGGGCCTCCTCCCGGCCCATGCCTTGCTCCATGCAGGCTTTCGCCAGGGCCATGCGCCGGAAATTCCCTTCCAATAAAGCTGCCATACGGAAAGGGCTTTCCCCATCCGAAAGCATGCGGTGATAGATCCGCAATCCTTCCTGGGCTTTCCCGGCCAGGAAGGCGTCCACCATGTCGAATACCCGCAGCTCCGGGTTCCGGGTAACGCAGGCGGCAATGGCCTCCCGGGTGATCTCTTCACCGTGGCCAGCATAGAAGGCCGCCTTGGTCAGCTCGTTGTGCAGGTTGGATACCTGGACCCCCACCAGGTCCACCAGGAACCGGGCGGCGGACTGGGTGATGGCGCCCTGCAAGCGGACGGCCTGCTTGCACACCCATCGGGTGGCTTCCTGGGGAGAGAGGGGGTCGAAATCCACCACCCGGTCCTGTTTGCGTAGGGCTTTGATCAAAGCCAGCTTTTCATCCGCCTTCCCCCGCAGGAAAAAGAGCAGCAGGGTGGTATCCGGCAGCTTGGGCAGATAGGCGGCAAGGGCCTTTCCTGCGTCCCCCTGGGGCAAAAAGCGGCATACCACCAGCCGGCGGTCGGCAAAAAAAGGAAGGGTTTCGCAGGCGTTGGTCACATCGTCCAGGGTACCCGCATCCAAATATTCCAGATTGAGTTCCCGGGCGACCGGGTCGATTTGCTGGACGCAAGCGGAGAGCGCCTGGTCCTTGAGGAATTCCTCCTCCCCGCAAAGCAGGTAGGTCCCAGACAGGCTCTGGGCCTTCAGGGCTTGAAAAAAGCATCGAATATCCATATTCGTATTATACCATGAGCAGGAAGGCGGCGGCAAACAAACCGGCGGCAGCCAGGGCCTTTTTCCGGGCGGGCAGCAGACAAAAACGGGAGAGGACCAACATGGCCCCGTAAAACAGGAAACAGGAGAGGAGGGAGGGCTTGGGTACTTCCATTAAGGAAAGGGGGAAGCTGGCCACAGCTGTTGCGGCGCCGTTCATGCCATTGAGGAGCAAGCGGCCCACCGGCGCCATGAGGTCCCCCAGGGGATAATAGAGCAGCCCCAGGAAGCAGGCGGTCATGGACCAAAGAAAGGCCAAGGGCACAAGGGGGAGGATAAGCAAGTTTGCGAAGAGGGAAAGAAGAGGCAGCTCTTTAAAGTGATAGGCAGATAGGGGCAAGGTGCCAAGCAGGCCGCAGATGGAAACCGAAATGGATTCAGATAGTTCCCGAGGGAAGGGGAGGCGTTCCGTGAGGGGCGCAGCCAGCATGGCGATGGCGATCACCGCGCCAAAGGAGAGCTGAAAGCCGATGTCCCACAGGGCGCTGGGGGCGCAGAAAAGGATGCACAGGGCTGCAAAGGCGATGCTGCTGGCCTGGTCTTTTTTCTTCCCCATGGCCTGGGCCGAAAGGGGACAAAGGCACATGAGGGTAGCCCGAAGTAGGGAGGCGGGGAAGGCGGCGATGGCGCAATAGGTAAACAGGGCCATTGCGGTCAAGGCCAGGCGCAAGCGGATGTCCACCCGACGGGTAAGCCAGTTCAAAGCCATGGCAACGAAGGAGACGTGCAGGCCGGACAAGGCCAGGATATGGGCCACCCCGGCCCCTTGATAGGCGGCCCGCAAGCTGGTATCCAGCTGGGACTTGTCGCCCCATAGCATGGCGGAGAGCAGGGCGCCGTCCTGCTGGGGGAAGAGCCTGCCGGTGATATGGAGCAGGGCCTCCCGCGCTTGTACAAAAGGGGCCATGATGCTGGACGGCAAGGACAGCTCCGGCAGGAGGGCAACCCGCAGCAAGGCAAAAACCACGGCAAGGCAAAAGGTGCGCAAGGGCAGGAGCCCTTTTAACCAGCAGGCAAACCCCAAAATAGAAAACAGGCACAGGGCCAAGAGAGGACCTGTGCCTGTCAAGGTGCGAAAAAAGACAATACCCAACCCAGCCCCTAGGGCAGCCACCACCATGGGGCGATACAGAAAGGGAAACGATGGGCTGGGCTGCGCCATGGGATTATTCCGCCAGCTCGGCGATCAGCTCGATCTCCACGGATGCGCCGCCGGGCAGCTTGCTTACCTGGAAACAGGAGCGGGCGGGATATACCCCTTGGAAGGCATCGCCATAGATCTTGTTTACGGCGGCGAAATCGTTTAGATCCGTCAGGAAGATGGTGGCCTTGAGGGCGTGCTGCAAGCTGGAATCGGCTTCTTTTAGAACCGTCTCCAGATTTTTCATTACCTGGGTGGCCTGGGCTTCTACACCTTCCGCCAGCTTGCCGCTGGCAGGATCGATCCCCAGGGTGCCCGATACGAACACCAGCTTGCCGGAAACCGTTGCATGGCAATAGGGGCCAAGGGCGGCAGGCGCGTTGGGGCTAACAATGGACTGTTTCATACTGTAATGTTCCTCCTAAAATTTGTTCTATTGCTTTATCCTAGATGTGGAATGGGGGCGGGGCAACCTGTGCCGATAAATGGTCATTCCACATGATAAACGCATCTTCACCAGTATCGCTGTAATAACGTTTGCGGCGGCCGGCGGTTTCAAACCCCAAGCCCTTGTAAAGGGCCTGGGCCCCCTGGTTGTGCTCCCGCACCTCCAGGGTCATACGCTCCGCACCGTGGAGGAGAGCGGTCTGGATCAGATCCAGCATCAACGCCCGTCCATATCCTTGCCGGCGATATTCTGGAGCCACCGCCACATTGGTCAGATGGGCTTCCCCAAAGTAGATCCACATGCCTCCGTAAGCCTGGATATCAGCATCCAAAATTCCCACACGATAATGGGCTACCGGGTTTTTTACCTCTCCCAGCAGGGATTTTTCACTCCAGGGCGAACGAAAACAGATCCGCTCCAGCTGGGCGATCCTGGATACGTCGCCCCGCTGCATAGGACGAAAACACATGGCCTGGCTCATGGATGCTGCTCCTTATAAAGGCGTTCCGCTTGGGCGGGGCGAAGGTAGAGGGGCATAACCTCGGCGACCCCTGTCCCAGAGAAGGCGCAAGCGCCAACAGCCTCCCCGGTTACGATCCGATCCCCCAACAGGACGGCGCCCGGCACCGCCTCCTGGATGGCAGCCTGGTATACGGACGCGCCATCCCCTACGATGCAAGCCCCAGGAGGCAATTGACGGAGCAATTCGTCTACCACCACAGGGGATTCCGGTAACAACAGGTTGCCCTGGTCGGTGATCATTGCATAACCGTTGCCGTTTCGGCAATCCAGCAGGGCGCATACATACCCCGCAAGCCCATGGGAAAGGGCCGCAAGGGAGCTAACGGGGATCACAGGTTTCTGCCAAGCTTTCGCCATGGCATTGGCCACGCATACGCCGATGCGCACGCCGGTAAAGGAGCCAGGCCCCACGTCCACAGCCAGGGCATCTATTCCATATGGCTCCAGATCCCCATATGCCTGCTGGATCAAGCCCATGATGGTCTCGCTGTGGGTGCGTTCCCTAGGGCCTTCCGCCTTGCGCAGGAGGACGCCGTCCTGTAAAAGCGCGGCGGAAGCCACAGGGCCGGAGGTGGAAATGGCTAATAGGATCATGGCAGTGCCTCCAAAAGATTAGAATGCGCCGGGCCCATGGCGCGAAAAACGGCCGTGCGGGGCTCCATGCCGCTTCCAGTGAGGTGGACCTCCAACCGTTGGGCAGGCAAGGCTTCCGGCACGTTTTCGCACCATTCCATCACCACCACGCCCTGTTGGGCCAAATAATCCTCATATCCGATGGCATATAGCTCTTCGCCGCTGCCCAACCGGTACGCGTCAAAATGAAACAGGGGCAACCGGCCATCCCGATGCTCCCGTACGATAGTAAAGGTAGGGGATTGGATATCCTGGATGCCCAATCCTTGGCCGATGGCCTGGGTCAAAGTGGTCTTTCCTGCGCCAAGATCCCCAAACAGGGCGATGAAGGCCCCAGGGAACAGGGCGCTGGACAAAGCAAGCCCCAGCTGGGCCAATTGGGTTTCGGACAAAGCCTGGTATTCCTTGCTACATGGCATCAGGAAAGCGCCCCCTTTGCGGCCAGTTCATCCCGTAGATCCAGCAACCGGTCCTCCTCGATGGCCTTGCGGACGGATTCCATCAGCCGGAGGGAAAAGCGCAGGTTATGCAGGGTGATCAGCTGGCTAGCTAGAATCTCTTTGCATTTGACCAGGTGGCGGATATAGGCCCGGGTAAAGCCGCCGGTACAGGCATAGCAATCGCAGCCTGGCTCAATGGGTTGAAAATCCCTGGCAAACACTGCGTTGCGCAGCATAAGCTTCCCGTTGCCGGTGAGGGCCAGGCCATTGCGGGCAATGCGGGTCTGAAGCACGCAGTCAAACATGTCAATGCCCCGGATGGCGCCTTCCACCAGGCAATCCGGACTGCCCACCCCCATCAAATACCGGGGCCGGTCCGCAGGCATATGCGGCATGAGGGTTTCCAGCATCTCATACATAAGGGGCTTGGGTTCCCCCACAGACAGGCCGCCGATGCCATAACCGGTCATATCTAAATCCGCCAGAAATTTTGCGCTTTCCACCCGCAGATCCCCAAACGTCCCCCCCTGGACAATGCCGAAGAGGGCCTGATCCTCCCGGGTATGGGCGGCGACACACCGTTTGACCCAGCGGTGGGTCCGGTTCATGGCGGCAATGGTATAAGCCCGGTCGCTGGGGAAGGGGGCGCACTCGTCAAAAGCCATGGCGATGTCCGCGCCCAAGGCCTGCTCGATCTCCATAACGGATTCCGGCGTAAAGAAATGGGTGCGGCCATCCAGCAGGGAACGGAATTCCACCCCATCCTCCCGGATCTTGTTGGAGGAGGCCAGGCTAAATACCTGGAAACCGCCGCTGTCCGTAAGGATAGGCCCGTCCCAGCGCATAAAGCTATGCAAGCCGCCCGCTTCCTTCACCAGGTCATGGCCGGGCCGCTCAAATAGATGATAGGTATTGGCCAGAAGGATCATCGTCCCGATCTCCTTAAGATCCCGGGACAGCATGGCCTTTACCGTGGCCTGGGTACCCACCGGCATATAACAGGGGGTCTCGATGATCCCATGGGGAGTATGCAGGCGGCCCCGGCGGGCGCCGGATTGGGCGCATACATGAAGCAACTCAAAACGAAAAGCAGGATTGCGCATGATACTCCTTATAAAATCAGCATGGCGTCCCCAAAGCTAAAGAAGCGATATTGCTCCTGGACCGCGTGCTGGTAGACCGCTAGCATTTCTTCCCGGCTACACATGGCGCTCACCAGCATCAACAGGGTGGATTCCGGCAAATGAAAGTTGGTGATCAGGGCGTCCACCGCCTTGAACCGGTAGCCGGGGGTGATAAAAATGCCCGTCCAGCCTGTTTGGCTGTGTACCACCCCGGCCTCGTCTGTAACGCTTTCCAGGGTGCGGCAGGTGGTGGTGCCCACGGCAAAGATCCGGCCCCCATTGGCTCGGGCCTGGTTGATGGTAGCCGCTGCCTGGGGGGTCACCTCATAGTATTCCGTGTGCATGTGGTGGTCTTCCACGTTTTCCACCGATACCGGCCGGAAGGTGCCTAGCCCCACGTGCAGCAGCACGTCCACAATGGGCACGCCCATATCTTCCACAGCCTTGAGCAGCTGGGGGGTAAAGTGCAGGCCTGCAGTGGGGGCGGCGGCAGAACCCTTTTCTCTGGCATATACGGTTTGGTATCGTTCCTTATCCTCTAACCGTTTCGTAATGTAGGGGGGAAGGGGCATTTCCCCCACCCGCTCCAGCACTTCTTCAAAGATGCCTTCGAACTGGAATTCTACCACCCGGCCGCCTGCATCCGTGGTTTCCCGGATAACGGCCTGAAGCTGGTCGCTGATGGTAAACACCCGCCCTTCCCGGGCCCTACGGCCAGGCCGCACCAGGCATTCCCAACGGCGTTCGTCTAACCGCTTGAGCAGGAGAAACTCCAAGGCCCCGCCGGTATCCGGCCGGTGGCCATGGAGGCGGGCTGGCAGCACGCGGGTGGTATTGCGGACCAATACGTCTCCCGGACGCAGATATTGGAGGATGTCCGTGAAGGCCCCGTCTGTGATTCGCTGTTGCGCCCGCTGATACACCAGCAGCCGGGACGCGCTGCGATCCGCAATGGGGGTCTGGGCGATCAGCTCCGGCGGCAGGTCATAGTAAAAATCGCTGGTTTTCAACCTAATTCCTTACTCCTTAATTTGCTGCTTACAATTATATGAAAAATGCCGCCGCATTGCAAGCGGGGCCAAAAGAGGGGGGCGTGGCCGGATGTTCCCCTTATCCGCCGCGGGAATCGCGCCGCCGGCGCGGCGATTGCATAGAATTGGAAAACAAAGTGTTAACTTCCGGCAAGAAGGATTGTATTTCGACAAAAAGCGCGGTATCCTTTATGACAAGAATTAGCATGATACAGCCGCAAGGCTTTTGCGGCTAGGGAGATATAACGGTGAAATTTAGACATTGGCTCCTTTTATTTCTCTGCGGGCTAACCGCTTTTTTTACATATGGATGCCTTATGCAGGAAGACCCAGTACGGGTGGAGATCCAACTGGATCAACAGGCCGAGCAGGAAGAAAGGCAGGTTATGGATGCTTCGGAGGAGGCAGATGCTTCCTTTTTAGATACCTTGCAGGATGTGGCGCAGGAAATGCTGCCAGAATGGGACAGCTTGCTGGATACGGAAGGCCCCGGCCAGCAGGAAGAAGCTGCGCCGGCCATGGCGGTCCCAGCTGATATCGATCCGGAAAAACCCATCGTAGCCTTGACCTTTGACGATGGCCCCGGCGGGGAGAGCACGGAACGCATTTTAGATGTATTGGAGCAATATCAGATCCGCGCTACCTTTTTCGTCCAGGGGAAGCAGGTGGCAAAGTATCCGGATACAGTCAAGCGGGCCTTTGAACTGGGGTGCCAGATCGGCAACCATACCTATAACCACAAGGACCTTACCAGCCTATCGGATCAGGAGGCGTTGGAGCAGCTGGAATCCGTAAACGACCTGGTGCGGGAACAGACCGGCGCGGGTTGCGCCCTGGTACGGCCGCCCCATGGCCGGGGTTGGAAAGACGAACGGGTGCTGAAGCTGGTGCCGTATCCCCTCATTATGTGGAGCGTGGATACCCGGGATTGGAGCACCAGAGATCCCAAACAGACCATTCAAAGCGTGTTGTCAGAAGTGCAGGATGGAGATATCATATTGCTCCATGATGTATATAATGAAACCGCGGAGGCGGTAGAAACATTTGTGCCCCAGCTGTTGGAGCAGGGATATCAACTGGTCACGGTCAACGAAATGTTTGCGGCCAAGGGGAAGGAGCTTACGGCAGGCCACGCGTATCGAAACGCCAGATAGGCAAGACGCGGGCTGTCGGGATGGAAAAGAGCGGCGGTCAGCCGCTTTTTTCGTGGGAGAAAAAAGGAATTATAGGAAAGCTAGCTACATTTTCCCTGGCAAGAAGGATTTTTGGCCATCCACGGAGAATTAACTATATACCGCCCTTCCCTATGGGGCGGCAACAGGCCATAGGACCGGGCAATCCGTCCTGCGGTCGGCAGCATTCCATTGCAGAAAAAGGGAGGGAGCCATATGCTACAGAGCCAGGATTTTCGCCGCCATGTGGAAGAATGGGAGGATGCGTATCTATCCCCCTATGCGGTTCGCTCCGTGGATACCCGGGGCCGGGCCTATCCCCTGGAGGAATGCCCAGTGCGTACACCCTTTGTGCGGGACCGGGACCGGATCATCCACTGCAAATCCTTCCGTCGGCTCAAGCATAAGACCCAGGTGTTCCTTTCCCCGGTGGGAGACCACTACCGCACCCGCCTGACCCACACCCTGGAGGTGAGCCAGATCGCCCGCACCATCGCCCGGGGCCTGCGGCTCAATGAGGATTTAACCGAGGCCATCGCCTTGGGCCACGATTTGGGCCATACCCCCTTTGGCCATGCGGGGGAATCCATGCTGGACCAGCTGGTGCCGGGCGGGTTCCAGCACAACGTGCAGAGCCTGCGGGTGGTGGAAAAGCTGGAAAACAACGGGAAAGGCCTGAACCTGACCTTTGAGGTGCGGGATGGGATCCTGCACCATAAGAAAAGCGGCACCCCCGCTACCCTGGAAGGGAAGGTGGTGAGTTTGGCGGATCGCATCGCTTATATCAACCACGATATCGACGACGCCATCCGGGCCGGCGTGCTGCATCCCTCAGATATTCCCCAAAGCTGTAACCAGGCCCTGGGGGCCACCCATGGGGAGCGGATCAACAGCCTGATCCTGGACGTGCTCCAGGAAAGCTATGGCAAGCCCCAGGTGGGTATGAGCAGCTTCATAGAGGCGCGCTTTTTGGAGCTGCGGCAGTTTATGTTTGAAAAGGTATACCTGAACCCAGAAGCCAAAAGGGAAGAGACCAAAGGGATGCATGTGATCTCCGAACTGTATAAATATTACCGGGACCATCTTTCCCAGCTGCCGGAGGAATTTACAAAAAATATCGAGGAAGACGGCAAGGAGCGGGTAGCGGCGGATTATATCGCCTGCATGACAGATCGGTACGCCATCACGGATTTTTGCCGGTTATTCGTACCTAGGGAATGGGTATAATATCCAAAATAGAAAAAATGCGCAGGGAAGAAGGATTTCCGTCCTTTTTGTCGAATAAACAATATTAGGAAGGAGGGTGGCCTATGGGAAGGTTTCCGGATGCTTGGTTGCAGGAGCTGCTGTCAAAGAGCGACCTGGCGGCCATCGCTTCCGAATATACGGTCCTCAAGCCAAAGGGCAGGCGGCTTTGGGGCTGCTGTCCCTTCCATAGCGAAAAGACCCCTTCCTTTTCCGTGACCCCGGATACCCAGCTGTATTATTGCTTTGGCTGCCACGCAGGGGGCGGGGTGATCCAGTTCGTTATGCAGGCGGAGCGGCTCACCTATACCGAGGCTGTAAAAAGCCTGGCCCAGCGGGCGGGTATGGAGCTGCCCGAAGAGGTGAACGATGAAAACCTTCAACGGGAGCGCGCCCAGAAGGAGCGACTTTACGGCGCCTGCCGGGAAGCCGCCCGGTATTATGTGCGCAACCTCCTGGGGGAGCAGGGGGAAGCCGCCCGGCAATATTTGATCCGCCGGGGAATAAAGGCCAGCGCCGTCAAGGCCTTTGGTCTGGGCTATGCTTTGCCCGGCTGGGAGAACCTCGCCCAATACATGGAGCAAAAGGGCGTATCCCCTGAGACCCTGGTGGAGGCCGGCCTGGCCATACGGGGCAAGCAGGGCCTGGTCTACGACGCTTACCGGGACCGGATCATCTTTCCCATCATCTCGGCCAACGGCCGGGTGTTGGGGTTCGGGGCCAGGACCATGGGAGACGATACGCCAAAATACCTCAATACCGGCGATACCCCCATCTTCAATAAACGGTATAACCTTTATGGCCTGAACCTGCAACGGGGCAAACGCCCGGGGGACCTCATCATGGTGGAAGGGTATATGGATGTGGTGCGCCTGTATGAAGGGGGGGTCACCAATGCGGTGGCTAGCCTAGGCACCGCCCTTACCGTCCAGCAGGCCAGGCTCCTGAAGCGGTATGTTCCCCGGGTGTATATCTGTTACGATGGGGATGCGGCAGGCCAGAACGCCACCCTTCGGGGTATGGATATCCTGGCGGGAGAGGGCCTGGAGGTGCGGGTAATGGCCATCCCCGGCGGCCAGGACCCGGACGAATATGTGGGGGCTCACGGGGGGGAAGGTTTCCTTTCCCTGAAGGACCAGGCCAAGAACCTACAGGAATACAAGCTGGACGCCCTTTGGCGGGGCGTAGATCCCCAGGACGCCAACAGCCGGGAGGAATATGCGAAAAAGGCCTGTAGCTTTTTAAATACCCTACAGCCGGTGGAGCGGGACCGGTATATCCCCATTGTGGCCCGGCGCACAGGCTATAGCTTGGACGCTATCCGGGCCCAATGCCAGATCGGCCAGGGACCCGTCCAGAATAACCCTGGAAAATACCGGCATACTAAGCAAAATCAGGGGCCCAAGCCCCAGCCTGCCACCGCCGGGCTGGAGACTACCCTGCTGGCCTGCATGCTTAAGAGCCAGGACGCCCTGTTGGCGGCCTTGAGCCGGATGCAGGCGTTGGAGATCCGCTTCCCAACGGCGGCCCTTAACCAACTGGCGGAACGGCTGCTGGCGGAAAACCCCGATCCCGCCCTGTTGATGGGAGAGCTTACCGGGGAGACGGCGGCCCTGATGAGCCAGGCCATGGAGCGGTTGGAGGGCTTGGTGGAGCCGGAAGCCACGGCATTGGATTGCGTGAACACATTGGCCCGTATGGCCATACGGGCTCGCATGGAAGAACTGAGCGCAGCCTATACGGATAGCCCGGAAACAGCCCAGGAGCTATCCGCGCTGCAAAAGAAATTGACGGAATTAGGCCCCATGGCCTGATGGGATAGGCACACCCAAAGATAAAGGAGTGGAACGGATTTGGAAAATAAGGATCGCAAGGAAACCCCCAAGGAAAAGGAACCGAAAAAGAGCCCGGAAGCCCGGATAGAGGAGCTGATCGAAACCGGCAAACAAAATGGCGTCCTGACCTATAAGGAGGTTATGGATACCTTAAACGAGCTGGAACTGGACGCGGAGCAGATCGAGCGGATCTACGACCGGCTGGAGGCCCTCAACATCTATGTGGTGGATGAGGTGGAGGTGCCCCAGGATATCAACGAGGATATTGCGGAGATCGAAAACGACATCGGGGGGGAAGGCATCGCCATCGACGACCCGGTTCGCATGTATCTTAAGGAGATCGGCAAGGTCCAGCTTTTGTCCGCCCAGGAGGAGATCGATTTGGCCAAACGCATGGCGGAAGGGGACCAGGAGGCCAAACAGAAGCTGGCGGAAGCCAACCTTCGGTTGGTGGTGTCCGTGGCCAAGCGTTATGTGGGCCGGGGCATGCTCTTTTTGGATCTGATCCAGGAAGGGAATTTGGGCCTGATCAAGGCAGTGGAGAAATTTGATTACCGGAAGGGTTACAAATTTTCCACCTATGCCACCTGGTGGATCCGGCAGGCCATTACCCGGGCCATCGCTGACCAAGCCCGTACCATCCGCATCCCCGTCCACATGGTGGAAACCATCAATAAGCTCATCCGGGTCAACCGGCAGCTTTTACAGGATTATGGCCGGGACCCTCGCCCCGATGAGATCGCCCGGGAGATGGGCATCTCCGAGGAGAAGGTTCGGGAGATCATCAAGGTAGCCCAGGAGCCCGTTTCCTTAGAGACCCCCATCGGCGAGGAGGAGGATAGCCATCTGGGGGATTTCATCCCGGATGACGACGCCCCCGCCCCGGCGGAGCAGGCGGCGTTTACCCTGCTTAAGGAGCAGCTGATGGAGGTGCTGGACACCCTGACCCCCCGGGAGGAAAAAGTACTGCGGCTCCGCTTTGGCCTGGACGACGGCAAGGCCCGCACCCTGGAGGAAGTGGGCCGGGAGTTCAACGTGACCCGGGAGCGCATCCGGCAGATCGAGGCCAAGGCCCTCAGGAAGCTGCGCCACCCCTCCCGGAGTAAGAAGCTCAAGGATTTTTTGGAATAAGATCCATCACCCGTTGGGAAACGGCGCTGGCTCTATGCCGGCGCCGTTGCTTATATAGCAAAGGATGGCTTGGCGGATACGCCCGAAGGAATACGGCGTATGCCGCTTTTTTATTGGGAAAAAGTTCCCTTCGACAAAAGGGCCGTATATTTGGCAAAAGAAATGGGAATCCTTGGAAGGATGCGAAATTTCTGCGTTGAATAGATATATACGGCCCAAAATGTAAGGCGGTCCAGGCAGGGATGCTTGGAAGATTCGCCTATGGACGGCACATTTCTCTTTGGAGGACAAGCTATGCAAATAACCACAAAACGAACGGGCAGCCAGCTGACGGCGTCCCTATCCGGGGAACTGGACCATCACAGCGCAGCCCAGGTGCGGGAGATCCTGGATGGAGCGCTTACCCTGGATATCCGGGCGCTGAGCCTGGATCTAAGCGGCATTACGTTTATGGATAGTTCCGGCATTGGGGTGATCCTGGGACGGTATCGCATCATGCGGGAGCGAGGCGGCACGCTGCGGGTCAGCGCCATGAGTAGCTATGCGGCGCGCATTCTGAAAATGGCAGGGATCCTGCCGTTGATCGGCCAGCAGGAGGGGCAACGGGATGGAAAAAGGGGGACGAAACATGCTTGAGAATCGAATGGAACTGCGTTTTGCCAGCATTTCACAAAATGAAGCCTTGGCGCGGACGGTGGCGGCGGCTTTTGCTACCCAGCTGAATCCTACCATCGAAGAGCTTACGGATATCCGTACAGCCGTAAGCGAGGCGGTGACCAACGCCATTATCCACGGCTATGAAAACCGGCGGGATGAGACCGTGACCCTGAAAGGGGAAATAGAAGGGGAACGTCTGGTGTTTATCATTGAGGACCAGGGCAAGGGGATCGAGGACGTGGAAATGGCCAGGCAACCTTTTTTCACCACCCAGCCAGATATGGAACGCAGCGGCATGGGGTTTTCCGTGATGGAAGCGTTTATGGACCGGGTAAAGGTGGAATCCGCATTGGGGAAAGGCACCCGGATCCGTTTGGAAAAGGAATTGCGGCAGGTGGAATGCGATGGGTGAAAGCAGCGCCCTCCCCCACGCGGAGACGCTGGATCTCATCGTCCGGGCGCAGGCGGGGGATGAGGAGGCCCAGGAGCGGCTGGTGGTATGCAACGCGCCCCTGGTGCGCTCCATCGTGCGCAAATTCGCCGGTCGGGGCGCCGAATATGAGGATCTCTATCAGATCGGCTGCCTGGGTCTGGTCAAGGCCATCCGCAATTTTGACACGGGCTACAACGTGCGGTTTTCCACCTACGCCGTACCCATGATCGCCGGGGAGATCAAACGCTTTTTGCGGGACGACGGCATGATCAAGGTCAGCCGCTCCCTCAAGGAGCTGGCAGCCAAGGCCACGGCTGTGCAGGCGGAGCTCTTGGCAAAAACCGGAAAGGAACCAGGGATCAACCAGGTGGCGGAGGCCATGGGGGCTGCGCCTGAGGATATCGCCATGGCCTTAGAAGCGGTGCGGCCCCATATTTCCATTTACGAGCCGGCCTTTGGGGAGGATTCGGACCCCCAGGTGATCGACCGGGTAAGCGCCGGGACCGATGGGGAAGAACAGGCCTTGAACCGGGTGCTCCTCAAGGAGCTATTGGGCGTCCTGGACGCCCGGGAACGGCGGATCATCATGCTGCGGTATTTTTCCGATAAGACCCAGAGCGAGATCGCGGCCCTGCTGGGGGTATCCCAGGTACAGGTTTCCCGGCTGGAGAGCCGCATCCTACAAAAGCTGCGGGAAAAAGCCCAGTGATGGGCATCCCCAAAATACAGAAAACGTGACCCATCGTCACGTTTTCTGTATATGCGCCCAGTTCATCTCTTTTCTAGGAGCGGCCGGCAGCCTGGTAGATCATCTCCGTGTGCTCTGCATCCGGCAGGCCGCCCACATGGGACAGGCTCCCGTCAAAGAACAGGCAGGTATGCCCGTCCATTTCATTGCCGCTATAATGATCCTCCCCGTGGGGCCAGCCATATAAGGAGGCGGCAATGGAACGGCCGTTGATGGATATGATGACAGGCCGCTTGGAATAGTTGTATTCCCCGCCGAATACCTCCCGGAAGATCCCGGCGTTAAAGGAATCGGCGCATTCCATTTCCGCGTGGTGCTCGCCGCCAACATAGACCATAGAAAAGGTCTCGCCGGTGTTATAGTCCGTAATGGTATAGGAAGCGTTTAACTCCAACAGGGATTTTACCTGCTCCCAACCCAGCAATTCGCCGGCAGGCACAGGTTCTCCTTCCCGGGCGCTGCCGATGGGAATGCTGGCTGCAATATCCGCCCGGGCCACATCGTGGCGGAACAGGATCTCCATGGACTGGGCGCCGATGGTGCCATCGGCGATCATGGGCGTGCCGTCGTCCATGGTGTGCTTCTGCTGGAATTTTTTGGCCGCATTGGCCGTCATGGACTGATAGATGCCCGTGGGCTTAAAGGTAAAGTAATCCAGGTCCCGCAGCCGGATCTGTACCCGCACCACGTCTTCGCTGGTGGCGTTTTCCGAGGCGCTGATGGCGATCAGCCCGGTAAAAGGCGTGACCTGGGGAGAAGCGGGGGTAACGGTAGGGGCGGGCGTACGCCCGGGGGTAGCCGTGGGCAGCACGGTTTCCTCCGCTTGCTCCACGGCAATGGCAGAGGAACAAGGGAGGAGAAGCAACAAACATAGACAAATTTCGATCACCCGTTTCATGGATTCAGTATAGCACATTCCTACGGGTGGGCGCAATCCGCCCAGCCATTTCTCTAGGGTTTATCCGAGGGGATCAAGTTGAGCATATCTTCCTCATTGGCCACGTTGGTATAGACCTCCGGCACGTCCCCGACGATGATGCTCTCTGCAATGGCGGCTTCAGCGGACACCTGGATGGTATCCGTGACACCCGGCAGGATCAGCCGCAGGGAAGCGGTCAGCTTCAAATTCACCCGGTAAAGGGATTGATTGATGCCGCTGGCCCGCAATTCCGAGGAAAATTCGCTCTGTACGCTGCCCACCGGGGTAAAGCTCACATGGATCCCAGGCCCCTTGCCGGAGAGGAAGGAGACCCCTGTTACCGTGCCAAGGGGGACCGAAATGCCTTGCTCTCCAATTTGGGCGATCCGGTCCTGGGCCGCTTCCGCACAATCCGCCGCCAGGATATTCATATTGCGGGTGTTTGCCTGGAGCAGATATACCTTATCCCCGTTTTCCCGCACGGAAATAAGCTGCGCATAGGTTTCCGCATTCCCCATGGATTCTAAGATGGCGTCGTTCATGGCCCTGGCGGCAATGGACCGGATTCTGGCTTCCGCCAGCGCTTGCAGGGCAGGCCGCATGTTGCGGCTTAAAAGCCCTGCGCCTAGCATGGCCAGGATACAGAATCCGCCGATGATGATTCCTGCCTGGCGGCGGAACCGGCGGGACTTGCGAGCCTTGGCATCGCCGGGTATATGAGACATCCTTACCTCCGATCCAATAGGGGAATGGGGTGCGCGAAAGGGCGCACCCAGGGCAAACATCAACAAGTTGTTAACTTATTCTATGCAGGCGGGTGGAATATTGAGCCTGGCCCATGGAATGTGCTATAATGTACTGGGGAAATTTGTGAAAGGAACCCACATATGGAACATTTTGACGGACACGGTCCCGAAGAAACGGGATTACAGCCCATGCCGGACCCGATGGACGGCGGGCAATATGACCAGCAGGAGGATGCGCCGAAGAAGGACCCCTGGGAAACCTGCAGGGCCTGGCTGACGGAAAGCTGGTACCGGCTCCAGGCTTGGTGGATGAAGCTGCGGCGACGCCGCCACCCAGAGCAGGATGTGGAACAGGAGCTGTTTGTGGAGCGCCGGGGCAGCCGGTCGTTCCTGCTTTCCGTACTGTTTACCACCCTCAAGGTGTTTGGGGTCATGGTGATTTTATTGGGGTGCGTCGGCATGGGCCTGGTGATGGGCATCGCCAAAGCCTACATTGATACCACGCCGGAGCTGGATACCGCCCAAATTACCAAAAGCGACAAGACTTCCTATATTTACGATAAGGACGGAAACCTGATCACCACCTTTGCCGGCATGGAATACCGGGACTGGGCGGATATAGACGAGATCCCGGATATGCTGAAAAACGCTTTGATCGCCATTGAGGACGTGCGTTTTTACAAGCATGACGGGGTGGACTACAAGCGGCTGTTTTCCGCTGTGATCAATACCCTGCGCAATGCCGATACCCACGGGGGCAGCACCCTGACCCAGCAGTTGATCAAAAACAAGGTGCTCTCCAGCGAGCAGAGCTACAAGCGTAAGATCAAAGAAGCCTATTTGGCCATTGAATTGGAAAACGAATTCACCAAGGACCAGATCTTGGAAGCCTATATGAACGACGTGAGCCTGGGAGGCTCCAATTATGGGTTCAAGACTGCGGCCATGGACTATTTTGGCAAGGAGATGGACCAGCTTACCATCCGGGAGTGCGCCATGCTGGCCGGTATGGTGCAGAAGCCCCACAATACCAACCCCCGGCTGAATATCTATCAGCGCACTTTGACGGACGCCAAACGGGAGGAATTGGAAGAGCTCTATGCTTCCGGCGCCATTACCGAAGCACAGTACCGCTACTCCCTGGATAACAACAACCAGATGTATGTGACCGACCGGCGTACCAATGTGGTGTTATTGGCCATGTATGAAGGGGGCTTTATCACCAAGGATCAATATGAAGCCGCGCTACAGGATACGGTTACGGTGCTGGAAGAATCCTCCAATAACCAGCTGTATGATATGCCCTACTTTGTGGAATATGCCATCAAGGACGTGGTGACCCATCTGCTGGAACAGCGGGGGATGTTGGACACCAAAGCCAACCGGGCGACCATAGAAAACGAACTGCGCACAGGTGGTTACCACATTTATCTTACCGTAGATACCGAGATGCAGCATACCCTTCAGGATACGGTCACCAACTGGGACGAGTATCCCGAGCTTACAGACCCGTCGGCAGCGGTGCGGGTAGAAACCCTGGACAACGGGGATACCGTGGAGACGCCCCAGCCCCAGGTGGCTGCGGTGATCTTTGATTACCACACGGGAGAGTTAAGGGCCATCGTAGGCGGCCGGGAGGAGCCGGTGATCCAAAAAGGCCTTAATCGTGCTACCAGCCCGGTGCAAGTGGGATCTTCCATCAAGCCCTTGGCTGTATATGGGCCGGCATTGGATCTGGGGGCGTCTCCCGCCACCATCCTGAAGAACTTCCCCACCCCCATCGAAGGCTGGGATAGCGAAAAGGGCTATCCGGCCGTGGGCAGCGAGAAATATTTAGGCCCCCTGCCTTTGCGGACCGGCGTGGTCCAGTCCCTGAACGTGGCGGCGGCCCGGACCCTGCTAGAGCATGTGACCATCCCCAAGGGGGCGGAATACCTGGCCAATCTGGGGGTGGACCAGAGCCGGATCAGCGCCACCGGCAGCGGCCTGGCCTTGGGCACTACGGATATCACCACCGTGGAGATGGCTGCGGCCTACGGGGCCATTGGCAACGGCGGCGAATATATTGAGCCCTTGTCCTTTGTGCGGGTGGTGGACGATAACGGGAAGGTGATTCTGGACGCGGAAAGCGTGCGGGAGCGGCATCAGGTCTTCAAGAAATCCACCGCCTATATGCTGGCGGATATCCTGACCGACGCGGTGCAGCGGGGCACCGGCACCAAGGCCAAGATCAGCGGCATGACCGTGGCCGGAAAGACCGGTACCAACTCCGATTATTCCAGCGTGTGCTTCTCCGGTATCACCCCTTACTATAGCGCCACCGTCTGGATCGGCCACGATTATTATAGCCAGTATAAACTCAAGGGCAAGGCCACCGGCGGCAGCTATGCGGCGCCCCTGTGGCAGGAATTTATGTCCAAGATCCATGAGGGCCTTACCGATCGGCCCATTATCGATGAATCCCCCACCGAGCTTGGATTGGAAAAATGTACGGTTTGTTCCGTCAGCGGCCTGCTGGCCACCGAAGCCTGCTATGCGGATAGCGCGGGCCACGTGCCCATTACCGATTGGTTTGCAGAGGGGACGGCGCCTGTGGCCTATTGCGATATGCATGTGATGTCCGGCATCTGTCTGGATACCGGGCAACCTGCTTCCGCTTACTGTCCCCGGGTATCCAACACGTCCAGCGTGGTGCTGATTTTCCAGGACTCCATGTATGCGGACGTGGTTGGCGAGGTGGACGCCTATGGCAATTCCGAAGGATTGCAGATCCTGCGCCAGTATATCCCCAATGCCGTTTACGTTCAAGCGGATACGGATAGCTATAACGCTGCCGCAGCTACGACAGGGGGGACCTGTTCGCTGCATACCCCTACCTGGATGCAACAGAATAGTTGGGATTCCAACCTGACCAATGCTAGGCAGAACGCCCAAACCCTGATCACCCAGGTGAACCAATATTTAAGCCAGGTGCAGATGCTGCCGGATTCCGACCGCAATACCTTGCTCCAGCAGATCAATACCCTCCAAAGCCAGATTTCCTATGGCACGGCGTCCAATATTTTGCGGACGGTGGAGGAATTGCAATATACCTATAATGCCCTTCGGGAAGCATATCCTCCGGTAGGCGCATATTAAGGAGGCATCCGAATGTTGTGCAAGCGATTGTGGGCGCTACTTCTGGCAGTTATGACCCTGGTGCCGGCGGCTGTGGCAGCTGCGGAGACCGCCACCATTACGGCGGAGGGGGTCAATCTGCGTCAGCAGGCAGACACGGAATCCAACGCCTTGCGTACCCTAGCGCTAGGCAGCCAGGTGCAGGTGCTGGCCCAGGAAGGGGGGTGGTACCGGGTATTGCTGCCGGATGAGACCGTGGGCTATATTCGCCAGGACTACATTTTCGTGCAAGACGGCGGCAGCCGGGGCGCCTATGTATTGGATGACGATACGGCGCTGCGGGGCGGCCCAGACGAGCATACGTATGTGGTAGAGCGTCTGGCAGCCGGCCAGGGGGTGCGGGTAAAACGGGTGGTAGGCGAATGGTATTTTGTCAGCGCCAACGAAAAAGCAGGCTATGTCCATCGCCAGCACCTTACCATGACCACTGCCTCTATGGCTTCCGCCAGCATGCTTAAGCAAGGGATGGAGGGCCAGGAAGTAGAAAAGCTACAGCAAGAGCTATACCGCCGCGGCTTCCTTGGCAAAGACGGACTTACGGGTACCTATTCCAGCGCCACCCGTAAAGCTGTATTGGAATATCAGCAGGCGGCGGGCTTGGGGAGCGCGGACGGCGTGGCCGGGGCAGAAACCCTCAACTCCATTTATGATAGCAGCAACGACCTGAAAAAGGAGACCGCCACCTTTACACAGCTTAAAGGCAGCGTGATCCTGTTGGATTGGTTTGAAGGCGGGGAAGAATGGCTCCATAAAGGCGCTAAGTTCACCGTTACGGACGTACGCACCGGGCTTAGTTTCCGGGCCAGGCGGTTTGGCGGCTGGTATCATGCGGATGTGGAACCCATTACGGCTAGCGATACCGCCATTATGAAGCGCGTTGCAGGCGGTACCTGGAGTTGGGACCGGCGGCCCATCTGGGTCACCTATAACGGGAAAACCGTGGCCGCCAGCATGCACTGCATGCCCCATATGGCAAATCCCACCCGTAGCAACAATTTTGACGGCCATTTCTGCATCCATCTCAAGGGCTCCAAGGTCCATGAAAACAGCAAGGAATGCCCCCGGCACCAGGCTTGCGTTACAGAAGCCTATCGGGCCGGCCGCTAGGGACCCCGGTTGCGGAGATCTGTTTCAGGCAGCGGACAGCAAGTGCCGCTGCCTGTTTTTATGGCGACGCGTCTCGAAACTTTTCGCAAAAGGCCAGGTTGGGCAGCCGCAGCGTTTTCCAGTGGCGGTCCCCATCAAATTAAATAGGTTGAGCTTCCCATTTTCGATCCCCCCTGCCGGCAGTTGGCTAGGGGGGATCGTCAGCGATATCGCCCTGGATCAGGATAGGTCGGCCAGCACGCATAGATATGGGCGCAGGAGCCATACTACCAAAAAAAGGGTAGGAGGCGAGGACGCCATGGGCGTATGGGACAGTTTGGCATATAAATTGGGCTTTGCCCAGGAGCAGAACGAATTTGAGCTGCTTGAAACCGAAGCAGGGACGCCAAGCTTTTGGTCGAGCCCATCCCGCCGGGAGACGGATGGGATGGACCCAGCCCCCGGCGGGCCGGGGAAGGCGCCGCAGCCGACGGCGTATGGCAAGGGCCCGGCCGGTAGGGTTTACCGGCCGGACGGCCGGCCGGAGCAAGGGGATATCCTGCCAAGCACCTTGGAGGAGGCGCTGGCCCGGTTCCGGCAGGATTTTCGGGGGGACATCAACCGGGATCTGGTGATACGCCGGTTCCGGCTGGGAAAAAAGGTGGACAGCGCAGCGTTGTTCATTAACGGCATGGCGGATGGCACGGTGGTAAACGATTTTATCCTGCGTCAAGGCATGCGTCCCGGTTGCCTGGAGGATACGACGCCGCCCTATGCCGATTATTTAATGGAGAACGTGTTTGCATTTCACGAACTATGCGGAGAAGAGAGCATACAGCGCATAAAAGCGGGGATCTTGGATGGAAAGACCGCGGTGCTCATAGACGGAGAGGGAAAAGCCATCCTGGCGGATACCCGGGGATACGAGCATAGAAGCGTGGGCCAAGCGGAAAACGAAAAGGCGGTTCGGGGCCCCCAGGAGGGCTATACGGAGAACATGCGTACCAATATTACCTTGTTGCGGCGGATCATCCGCCGGGAGGATCTGGTATGCGAGATGCGACCGGTAGGCAGCGGCAACCAGCTGCAAACCGCCATTCTGTACCTGGAAGGCACGGCCAATGCATCCCTGGTGGAGGAGATCAAAGGACGCATAGGCCAGATCCAAACCAGGGATATTACGGCCATCGGTATGCTGGAACAGCTTACCGAGACCCACCGGCTTTCCCCTTTCCCCCAGGTGCTTGCCACCGAGCGGCCAGACCGTACCGCTAGCTATTTGATGCAGGGCTATGTGGCGGTGCTGCTGGAAGGTTCCCCGTATGCCAACATCATGCCCACGACTCTATGGGCGCTGATGTCTACGCCAGAGGACGTCTATTCTAGGCAGCCGCAAGGAAACGTGGTACGGGTCATTCGGTATTTGGGTGCGATTTTGTCCATCTTGCTGCCTGGGTATTTCTTATCCCTAGCCTTGTACCATCAAGGCATACTATCAACGGAGGTGGTCAGCACCGTGATCTCCTCTCGGGAGATGGTGTTTGCCCCCATCGGCATGGAGCTGGTGTTCCTATTGGCGGTGTTTCAGCTGATCCGGGAGGCGGGGCTGCGGGTGCCTGGCAGCATCGGGCAGGCCATCGGGATCATCGGCGGCCTTATCCTGGGCCAGGCAGCGGTCAGCGCCAACTTGGCCAGCTCCGTGATCCTGATCATCGTGGCCCTGTCTGGGCTGGGAAACTTCTGCATACCGGATTATGCCACCCAGCTTTCCGCCGCCTATATCCGCATGGCGCTGGTGATCGCCGCATGGTTGGGGGGCCTATTGGGCATGGCTTGCCTGGTGACGGTGGCCCTGGGGGCCATGGCCAGGTTAAAAAGCTATGGGGTCCCATTTTTGGCGCCCATGGCTCCCAAAACCTATGCGAAAAGACCCGCGATCCTCCGAGGGGCGTTGCGCCCGCATAAGCGGGCAACCGATATTACAAATACCCATACCTGGGGAGGCGGCAATTGAAACATATGGAAGGCGGCTATATTGGCAGGCAGGAGACCGCATACCTGCTGGGGATCCCCTTGTACCTAAACGGCGTGTTTACATTGGAATCCCAATATGCATATCAAGGGGGAAACTCCACATATATTTGGGTGCCTTTGTCCATTGTGCTTAGCTTGGGGATATTTTTGCTCCTGCTCCTTGCCATGGAACGGGCTGGCGCAAGGGATTTAGGGGAACTGTTTGAGGCTGGATTGGGGAAGACGCTGGGGCGGGGCTGCATGGCGCTATTGGCCTTGCTGCTTTTGCTTGGCGGCCTAGCGGGGATGATGCGGTTCATTTCCATGCTATACAGCTATGTGTTTACCCAATCGGTCTACTCCTCCATCAGCCTATGGATCATGGGCGCGGTGTTCCTATTGGCATTTTGGGGCATAGAGACCTTGGGGCGGTTGAGCAAGTTGTTAGGCGGGCTACTGCTAACGTTGATGTTGCTCAATTTGCTGCTGCCCTTGGAGAGCTATCAGCTATACCGGCTCTATCCTATTCCGGGAAATACCTGGGGCCAGGTGGCTGGCTACAGCCTGCGGCATACCTTTTTCCTGCTGCCGGCGTTGCTGGGCGGCCTTTCTTTGAGCCGGTCCGTCCACGGATTAAAATATATCAGATCCGCCGGATGTATTGGCGGCCTGGGGGCGGCAACCTTGGCCTTTTTGACCCAGCTCGCCATTTCCATGACCTATGGCTATCAGGATCTGACAACCATTTACGCGCCCTTATACCGGCTGGACATGGGTATGCTCCGGGAAGGCTATCTGTTTCGCATGGACAAGGTTTCCCTGTTCCTATGGCTCATGGGGGAACTGATCGGCGCGGCGTTCTTCTTGTTTACCGCCAGCCGGATCGCCAGCCGGGAATTGGGGTTGGGCAATGCCAAACCAGCGGTGGCCGCCTTTTCTGTGCTGATGGGCTGCGCTTTGTTTTTTGAACATAGCGGGGGATATGCCGTGGTGGAACAGGTGCGCAGTTGGTTGGTGCGCAACGGCTGGCTGCTTTTGCTGCCCTGCCTGCTTGCAGGGACCCTGGGGGGATTGCTGGGGACCAAGGCGAAAAAGGAGAAGGATCATGCGAACTTGTAGCGCGCTGTTGGCGATAAGCCTGCTTGTCTGCCTATTAGGCGGATGTTTGGGGCCAGTATCTTTGGATGAATATAAATATGTGTCCTCCATCGGCGTGGACAAGGGCCAGACAGAGACCTATGCTTTTACCTTTTTGTTGCAAAGCGAGGCCAGCGATAGCAGCAGCCAAAGCGCTGCAGGCAAAGCAATTTTGGTAGGAGCGGAGGGGGAGGATATATTCCACGCCATTACCACGGTCCATATGGGGGTCCCCTATCAGCTGAATTTTGAACGGCTCAATTCCATTGTTTTTGCAAAGGATGTGGCACAGGAGGGGGCGCTCTCCAGCATGAGCCGGGTTTCCCTCAATGCGCTAAACATCCGCCAATCGGTAAAACTGTTGGTAGCGTTATGCACGGCGCAGGAATTTTTAGAGGGAATGGCCGGGGCCGGCATGCAAAACATGACCAAGCTGCAATACAGCCTGTTTCGGAATTATAATGAGGAAGGCACCTCGCCGCTGATCAACTATTCCTTGGTGCATGAAGCAGTAGAGGGGGGCCGGCTAGATCCGGTGATCACCCTGGGGGGCTTGGACGAAAGCGCAGCGGAAAAGGGAAAAGAGCAGACGCAGGCCCAGGAAAGCCAAGACCCATCCCAGGACGGCGGCCAAGCGAAGGAGCAGGAGCAGGAAAAAGAGGGGGGAGGCGCTACCGGCCCCCAGGAGGGGGAGACCACTACGGAAGGCATCCCCCGCTTAGGCGGCATGGCGGTATATGCGGCGGGAGCGGCTTTATTTGACGGATGGAATATGGTAGGGGTATTGGATAGCTATGATACCCGGTTCTTGCTGATGGGGCGGGGGGATTTTGTAAGGGGGAGCATCTCGATCCCCTATGAGGACAGCCGCCTGACCATTTTGCTGGCAGATACAGGGGCCTATCAAGCAAAGGTGGATACAGGCGACCCGCCCAGTGGGGAAGTGTCCTTGCTGCTAACCTGCGAGGTGTTACAGGACGATCAACGGGTCAGCAAGCAGGGATGGGAAAATGGGCTTAGGCAAGGTGCCCAAGCCCATATCGAGGCGGAGTTGGAGCGGGTATTTCACTTGTGCCAGTCCCTCAACTGTGACGCCATGGGTATGGGCCGTGCGGCTAGCCGGAATTTTACCCGGGCGGCAGACTGGGAGGCTTACGATTGGAAAGCCAAGTATCCCCAGCTGGAGCTTACCTTTCACGTAAAGCTGGTGCCCTTGGACGATAATATCAACGCTGGATTGGAGTAACAGGGATGATCAAGGATTTTGCCCTTCTGTACTTTGTGGGGCTAGGGTTAGGGGCGCTATATTGCGGCGCCTATGGGGCATACTGCGTCCACCATAGGAAAAAGGGTGCGTTTCTTTGCGCAATGACCTTGACCTTGCTGTGCGCGGCTGCGTTGGGGCTACTCTTAGCATATGTGATCCCCGGCTAGTTTTTTGCCGTCCGCTGGAATAGGCTGTGGAGCCGGCTGGCCATCTCCTGGCGCCGGGCTTGGGTGGCTTCCAGATCGATATAATATTGGCCGTCTTCATCCAAGGCCAGCACGTCTCCTTCCCGGGCCGCCATCGGTAGTTGCGTCCTAGGCGCGCTGCCCCCTTCCCAAATTGCTATGTCCCCTTCAAAACGATCGATAATCGGCATGAAAAATGGTTCCTTTCCTGGCAATATTTCTTTGATTCTATCACCATATCGCCACAAAGTATATCTAGGAATTATCTTATTTATATGATACAATCAAACTGGCGTAATGGCTATGATACGGAAAAACGGCCTTTTTGCCCTAGCGATGGCCGCTGCCATGTAGGCTAGCCAGGATATTTCCCTGAAATGCCAGCAGAAAAAGGAGTTGTCCTATGCAGGAAGAAAAAGATATCGAGTTGTCCTGGGACGCTTTGGGACGTATGAAAGCGCAAGCGGAGACCTGGCAGGAATCCTTTACCCAGAAATGTTCTAGAACCCTTCGGGAAACCGGTTCCCTAGGGGATGAGGCGCTGTGCGCAGAAAGCACGGAGCTGGAAAATTTCCTTTATTCGATTATGGATATGGAAAAAAGACTGATGGCATTGGCCCCGGATGCCCAGGATGAAACGGAGCTAAAACAAGAATAATTTGTAAACAGTCCCATTTCCCTGTGCAGGGACGCAACGAAAGTTGTACAATAGTTTTTTGAGAGGCTAAGGCTATCAATCGCTGAAAGGTGGTAAATCGGATTTGCTGGACGTTCTGGCAAGGACCATTTCAGGAGACTTGCATCAGTTTTTGCTGGCAGATGTGCTGGATATTCTGATCATAGCGATCCTATTATATCAGCTTATTTTGCTCACCAAGGAGACCCGCGCCTATCAGGTGCTCAAGGGAATTGGTGTGCTGTTTATTGCTGCCATTGTCAGCGATTTTTTCCAATTTCCCACGTTGAGCTGGCTGCTCAGCTCCCTATTATCCGTAGGCATGATCCTGGCAGTGGTGCTGTTCCAGCCGGAAATCCGCCGGGCGCTGGAGCACATCGGCCGTGGCAATATCTTCTCAAAGGATTTTATCGGCAGCCTGATGAGCGAGCCGAAGGTGATCGTAGATGAACTGCAACAGGCTGTTATCAGCCTGGCAAAGCGTCGGGTGGGCGCGCTGATCGTCATTGAACGACGAACGGGCCTGGGAGACATCATCAATACCGGGACACGGATCGACGGCCGCATTTCCGCACCCTTGGTGGAAAACATCTTTGAGCCCAACACCCCTCTCCATGACGGGGCCATGATCATCCGGGAAGGCTCCATTGTTGCCGCCGCCTGCTTCCTGCCCCTGGCGGAGGATATTGCCGTGGCCAGGGAGTTGGGGACCCGGCACAGGGCGGCCCTGGGGATCTCCAGCGTTTCCGATAGCATTACCATTGTCGTATCCGAGGAAACTGGCGTGATCTCCATTGCCCGAGACGGCAAGCTGATCCGCTATATCGACAGCAAGGCCCTGCGTGACCTTCTGGAATCCATTTTCGTTACGGAGCGGGAAGGGAACACGTTTACCCTTTTCAAAAGGAGGGCGAAGGATGAACGAAAATAAGCGTAAGGATTTAGGCAAACGTATTTTAGCTGGGCTTAAAACCTTTTTCAGTAAAAATATCGCCCTGAAGATCATATCCTTAGCCTTTGCCGTACTGCTATGGGGTTATGTGATGATGGAGACGGACCCGGAGCGAACCAAGATCATATCCGATGTGACGGTGAGCTTCGATGGAGAGGACGAGCTACAAAGTAAAAACCTGACGGTGCAAGGCAACCGCAGCCAGTTGTTGCCAGATGTCACGGTGGAGGTAAAGGCAAAGATTACCGATTACAAGAACCTGGACGCTTCCAGCATCAATGCAACCGTCAGCTTGCGTTCCATCAGCAAACCGGGCACCTATCAGCTTCGGATCTATGCCACCGCCCAGAATGGGAATGTGGTGTCCGTATCCCCCCGGGAAGTGATCATAGAAGTGGATGACCTGGCAGCCAAGACCGTACCCATCAATGTGGATTTTGTGGGCACGCTGCCAGACTCCTATTGGCGGGGTACGCCGACCCTGAGCTCTGAAAGCCTGATCGTGCGAGGGGCGGCGGAAGACGTGGCCAAGGTAGTCAAAGCCAAATGCCCCATCATGCTTACAGACCGAACCACCAGCTATAATGAATCCGTTTCCTTGATCCTTTTGGACGAGAATGGAGATACGGTGGATAGCGGGTTGTTCATCGATGTATTGCCATCGGTGGTGGTAAAGATGGATGTGCTTAAGACCGTCACATTGCCCATCGATGTGGATTCAGCGGTCTTGGGGCAAGACGCATTGCCAACCAATTACGAGGTAGTGGATATTGTGGCTACGCCAGCGGAAGTGCGAGTGGCGGGCGATCCAGAAGACTTGGAGAAGCTTAGCAGCATTTCCCTGGAACAGATCGATGTATCAGGCATGAGTGCCAGCGTGCTGGAGACCGTTTTGCTGGAGGTGCCGGAGGGGGTGATCCTGCTGGATGATCAGGAGGTGAACCTATTCGTGGATATCCGGGAAAAGACAGAGGAACGGATCCTGGCGGATATGGCAATTGATATACGGAACCTGGATCGGGGGCTGGAAGCCACCTTATCCGCCTCCACCTGCAGCATTACCGTTTCTGGCCGGTTGAGCCTGATGCGGCAGCTGGAGCGAGGCGATGTGACCGCATATGTGGATGCGGAAGGATTACAGGCAGGCCAGCATGTGGTGCCTGTACAGGTGGCTTTGCCAGGAGACACAGGGAACGAACTGGAATATGTGATCCTGCCGCAAACGGTGACGATCACAATTAGATGACATGGCGCTTAAGATAACCGGATTAAAGCTCCCGCTTACTGCGGATGAGTCCTCGCTGCCGGAACGAGCAGCGAGGGCTCTTAGAATACGGACAGATGATATTGTGGGGTTACGGCTTGTGCGTACCTCTCTGGATGCACGCAAGAAACAAGACATCTATTATGCTTGTACGGTAGAGGTACAGCTTCATACCCCATTAGAGAAACGGATTCTCGGCAAGGCGCTGCCTGGCGTAGAGGCGGCCCAGCCCCGGGAACCCGTTTGTTGGCCAATAGGCGAAAAAAGCCTGGATGCTCCCATCGCAGTGGTGGGGCTGGGACCAGGAGGGTTATTTGCAGCCCATGCCTTGGCCAGCCAAGGTTACGCTCCCTTGGTGATTGAGCGAGGGCAGCCGGTAAGGGAGCGAAGCAGCCGGGTGGCGCGATTTTTCGCCGGCGGTCCTTTGGACCCAGACAGCAACGTGATGTTCGGGGAAGGGGGCGCAGGGGCGTTTTCCGATGGGAAACTTACCACCCGCATCAAAGACCCTTGGGCCCATTGGGTGCTGGAGCTGTTGGCGGCCCACGGGGCGCCCGAGGAGATCCTGGTGCAGGCAAAGCCCCACTTGGGGACGGACCGCCTGGTGCAGGTGGTACAGGCCCTGCGGGAGGATATCCAGTCCAAAGGCGGCCAGGTGTGCTTCCAGACCAAACTGACGGGGCTGGTCTCCAAGGCGGGGCGGCTGACTGCCCTGGAATTGGAAACGCCCCAGGGAAAGCGGGTGCAGCCGGTATCCGCCTGCATCCTGGCCATCGGCCAGGGCGCCCGGGATACCTATCGGATGCTGTATGCAGCCGGCTTGGAAATGCAGCCCAAGGCCTTTGCCGTAGGGGTGCGGGCGGAGCATCCAAGGGCGCTCATCGATCAGGCCCAGTTTGGCGCCTTTGCCGGCCATCCCCGGCTGGGAGCGGCGGAATATCAGTTGACGGCCCGCCATGAGAGTCGAGGGGTATATACCTTTTGCATGTGCCCAGGCGGGGTGGTGGTGGCGTCTAGCTCCTCCCCTGGTCAAGTGGTCACAAACGGCATGAGCTACCATGCCCGGGACGGACAAAATTCCAACGCGGCCATTGTGGTACAGGTAGAACCCAAGGATTTTGGGTATCATCCTCTTGACGGGATCCGCTTTCAGGAGCGAATGGAAGAGGCAGCCTTCCGCTTGGGGGGCGGGGACTATACGGCGCCCGCCCAGCGGATCTGCGATTTTTTAAGGGGGGAGCAGCCTGGCCCCTTTGGCGGCGTGATCCCCACATACCGGCCTGGAGTGGCGGCGCGAAGCCTGTCCCAATGCCTGCCGGATTTTGTAACCGCAGGCATCCAGGAGGGCATCCGTCAGTTTGCTGGGAAGCTCCGGGGTTATGACCTGCCGGATGGGGTCCTCACCGGGGTGGAGAGCCGGACCAGCGCGCCGGTGCGCATTCTCCGGGATGGGACCGGCCAAGCGCCTACCATGGCCGGCTTATATCCCGTGGGGGAGGGCGCCGGCTACGCAGGCGGGATCGTTAGCGCGGCGGTGGATGGCCTAAGGGCCGCTGAACGTTTGATGGCATTATACAAGCCCATACAGTAGGAGGTTTGATTTGCAGAAAATAAGTCCGTTTGTCTATAAGCTGATCGTGCTCCTTGCGCTGTGCGCCATGCTGTTGGCCGGGTGCGCAGGCGCAGGCGAGGAAGAGGAAGCGCGGGTGGAGTTGGCGGATCCCATTGGCGGCAGCTCCATTGTGACCGGGGCGGATCTTTTAGCCTTCCTTGAGCGGGGAGAGTCCAATACAGCCACCCTTTCCGGGGACATCAGCCTGGAACAGGAGATGTTGCGTATCACCAAGGAGCGGGATGGCTTAGTGATCAATGGCAATGGATTCACCCTGTCTGGGGCAGGGGATTGCGTGATCCGGCTGGAGGAAGGCTGCTCTGTGACTTTGAATGACGTGGTGATCCATAGCGGCGCCGATGCCATCGGCTGCTTGGGGGATGCTTCCATTGGAGGCAGCGGCCTTTCCATCGTAGGCTTGGGAAACGGGATCCGGGCCGCCGGCACGGTGACCATCCTGCCCAATAGCGACATCCAGGCTACGGCCACCAACGGGACCGGCTTAATCGCCGCCGACTTGATCCTGGAGGCAGGGGCTAGCGTCACCGGCCAAGGCCCCCTGGGCGGCGCCGATATTGCAGGTTCGATCCTCCTGAAGGAAGGCGCCTCCTTAGGGGCTTTTACCCAGGAGAACTACAATGCCCTTAAGTGTGATAGCACCCTTACCATGTTGGATGGCGCCTCCTTGAAGGTGGAAAACAGCGGCCATTACCATGGGGCGGAGATCGGCGCCCTGTCTGTATCCGGCATGGTGACCATCGAGGCGACGGGCGGGGAAAATTCCAGCGGCTTGTTCCTGTTTGAACAGCTGGATTCCATTACGGTATTGGGCCATTGTACGCCAGCGCCCCGGTTTGAAAGCGGGAAAGGCGGCATTGCGTTTGTAGAAGACCCGGCGGATTTCCCCAGCGAAGAAGAATTGACACAGACCCCTGCCCCTGAGGAAACCGAGCAGACGGAGGATTGATCCCATGGCTAGCGGCAAACGGAGCGCCCCGCGCAACAAAAAAACCAGCCGGAAATATGTACGCCGGCGCATCCTGGTGCTGCTGATTTTTCTTTGTTTGCTCTTGGGCTTGCTGTATGGATTGTACCGCTTGGTGGCGGCAGGCATTGCAGCCATCGGGAAGAAGCAGCAGCCGGAAAACACACCGCCCCCGGTAGAAACCGCTTTATCCACCCCGCCGCCGGCCACGGCCCTGCCGGAACAGGTGACCATCCAAAAGGACGCCGCCTCCATTTCCGCGGCTGGGTTTACCACCCGGATCATGGTGAACAAACAGGAGGTACAAACCTACCAGCGGCCGGAAAGTATCTTTTTTGGTTCGGATACCGAGTATGCCGCAGGGGTGAAGGGGATCACCACCTTTGGGGGGAACCATTGGCGCAATACCTTTACCTATGGGGAGCAGGTGGTCAACGAAGGCAAGCTAAGCCGCAGTTGGGAGATATCCACCGGTTCCCTGGCAACGCCGGAAAACGGCACCTGGACCGGCACCGGCTGGACGGGACAGCCCCTGATCGTTCAGTGGGAGGATTCGGTACGGGCGACCCTGGGCATATACGATAGCTTTAAGGAAAAAGAGGGCTTTACCGAGGTGATCTATCCGGCCATGGATGGGAAGATCTACTTTATGGAGCTTTCCACCGGCCTGGAGACCCGGGCGCCCATCGACCTGGGCCAGGTGTTCAAGGGCACGGCCATGCTGGACCCCCGGGGATATCCTTTGCTGTTTGTGGGCCAAGGCATCCCCACTCCCACGGAACCCAAACAAACCATGGGGGCCTGGGTCCGCGCCATCTCCCTCATCGACAACCAGGAGATCTGGAGCCTAGGCGGGCGGGACCCCTTTTCGCCTCGGCTGTGGCAGGCCTTTGACGCCAGCCCCCTATTGGACGCGGCCACGGATACCCTGCTCACCGTAGGGGAAAACGGGGTGCTGTATACCTGCAAGCTTCATACCAGCTACGATCCCCAGGCAGGCACCCTTTCCTTGAATCCGGACCCGCCGGAAAAATATACCTATACCGCTACCGGCTACGGGGAGAGCGATAACAAACGCTGGTGGGGGATGGAAGATTCCCTGACCATTTGGCGGAATTACGGCTTCTTTGCCGACAATGGCGGTTATCTCCAATGCGTAGATCTGAATACCTTGGAATTGCTCTATGTTTCCGATGTGGGGGATGACCAGGACGCCACCATGGTGCTGGAAGAAGCGCCGGCAGACGGGACCATTTACCTGTATGGCGGCAACAAGGTATCCAGCCGGGGAGCCACAGACGGGGTGGGAGAGACCATCCATCGAAAGATCGACGGGTTGACCGGGGAGACCTTATGGTCCTATTCCATCCCCGCCGCCCTGGACGAAGGCACCATGGCCACGCCCCATGTGGGCAAAGGGGATCTGCAGGACCTGGTGATTTTCGCCTGCTCCGACGTGTCGGTAACGGTGGATGGCCAAGCCCAATATGGCGGCCTGCTTGTGGCCCGGAACAAGGACACCGGGGAAGTGGTTTGGCAGGTGGAACAGATCTCCGGCTACTGGGCCAGCCCGGTGGTGATCTATGACCAAAACGAAAAGGGCTATGTGCTCCAATGCGACCGCAACGGCCTATTGCGCATGTATGACGGGATCAGCGGCCAACAGATTTGCGAAGTGGATTTAGGCTCTCGCATTGAGTCCACCCCGGCGGTATTCAACAACATGCTGGTGGTGGGTACCCGAGGTCAGTATGGCCGTGGAGAAGGCCAGAAGATCATCGGGGTGATGATAAAATAAAGCGAAGGAAAGGAAAAATGCAAGGAAACACCCGAAAATTGACATTGCTTGAATTGATCCAGATCCACGGATCCATGGCGCGGGATTTTCATAAAGGGGAGATCAAGCCCCTATGGCGGATCTTATACCTGTGGCTTCAAGGCCGGTATTTGGGATACGGCTATTTTGAGGAAGGCGCCCGGGTGGGCTATATGTTGTTTTATAAACCCGGCCGGCAGGCTGGCAACACTTTGCTGGATTACTACGCCATCGAACCCAGCTTCCGCTCCAAGGGTTATGGTAGCGCCTTTTTCCAGGCGGTTTGCGCTCAGGTGCCCGGCCTGGTGCTGGAGGTGGAGGACCCCGCCTTTTCCCTGGATGAACAGGACCGGGTCAAGCGGGAGCGGCGCATTGCGTTTTATCAGCGGAACGGCTGCCGGATGACCCAGCTGAAAGCCAGCATCTTGGAGGAACATTATTGTATCATGACGGGCCCCGGAACAGTTGGGGCCAGGTTATTGCCCTCCATGGATCGGCTATATCAGGGAATTTTCGGGCGGGCCTTTGCCCAGAAGCATATCCGGCTGAAAGAAGGAGCATAGCATGGCGTATATTGCGTTGACCGGCGTAACCAAGGAATACGTAATGGGGGAAGTAACCATCCACGCCCTATCGGGGGTGGATTTTCAGCTGGAAAAGGGGGAACTGTGCGTGGTGGTAGGCCCCAGCGGCGCAGGGAAAACCACCCTGTTGAATATCCTGGGGGGGATGGATAGCTGCACCAGCGGAGAGATCGTGGTGGATGGGGAGCATATCGAGCAATACTCCAACCGGCAGCTGACCCGCTACCGTCGGGAGACGGTAGGGTTTGTGTTTCAGTTCTACAACCTGGTGCAAAACCTTACGGCCTTGGAAAACGTGGAGCTTGCCTCCCAAATCTGCAAGGACCCCCGGCCGGCGAAAGAGACCCTGATCGGGGTGGGGCTGGGGGAACGGCTTACGAATTTCCCTGCCCAGCTTTCCGGCGGCGAACAGCAGCGGGTGGCCATCGCCCGGGCCTTGGCCAAGAACCCCAAGCTTATGCTATGCGATGAGCCCACCGGCGCCCTGGATTACCAGACCGGCAAACAGGTGTTGCAGCTGTTACAGGATACCTGCCGCAAGGAGGGGATGACGGTGATCATCATCACCCACAATTCCGCTTTGGCGCCCATGGCGGACATCGTTGTGAAGATCAAAAATGGCCGCGTTTCCAGCTCCCGTAGAAACGAAAAACCCATCCCCATCCAGGATATTGAATGGTGAAAAATGAATCGATTCCTGCTCTATAACCTGATACGCGAGGTGAAAAAAAACACACCCCGGTTTCTGTCGATATTCGCCATATCGGCGTTGGGGTGCGCCTTTTTTGCAGGGATTCGGGCAGCCAGCCCGGATATGATCGAAGCGGGAGACCGGCTTTTTGAACGGGATAACCTATCGGACCTTACGGTGATGTCCTCCCAGGGCCTGACGGAGGATGACATCAACGCCATGCGGGCTATGCCCCAGGTGGAAATGGTGCAGCCGGAGTTATCCATGGACGCCATGATGACCACCCAAAATGGGGAGGAGCAAAACGTACATCTGATTTCCCTGCCGATCAAGGAGCCGGAAGAGCGGCCGGTGGGGTTCAATTTACCCAGCTATGATATCGACACAGAAGCGCAGACGCTTGTAAACGTACCGGAGCTTACCTCGGGACGCTTCCCCCTCACGGATAAGGAGGTGGCTCTGGATGATCAGCTGCTGACCACCCTACAGCTTTCGCTTGGCGACTACGTGACCTTTCGCACGGATAGCGGCTCTGTAGAGCTGCGGGTGGTGGGGGGCGTATTCAGCCCCAAATACGTGGGCATTTTCGAGCGGGGAAACAGCACCATCGGCAACGGCAGCTCCGACGGCTTTGCCTATGCCGGGGGCAACGCCCTGGGCAAGCTGGGCAGCAAGCTGCCCATTGCCGCCCTGCTGCAAACCACTTACACCCAGGCGGAAGTGGTGCTCAAAAAACCGGAAGGGCTTTCCTCCTTTTCCCAGGAATATGACGACCTGGTGGCCGAAGCGTCCGACGCCATTGAAGCCTATGGGGAAACCGTGGACGGCAGCTGGTATGTGGACGATCGCAGCGCCAATGCGGGCTATAGCGACTATCGGGACAATACCGAGCGCATCGCTGCCGTGGGGGACGTATTCCCTTTGATCTTTTTCATCGTGGCGGCGCTGGTGAGCCTGACCACCATGACCCGCATGGTGGAGGAGCAGCGGATCGAGATGGGTACGCTAAAGGCTTTGGGCTACAATACCTTTACCATTGCATGTAAGTACATGCTCTATGCAGGGGTCGCTTGTGTAAGCGGCGGCATGATCGGCTGCGTGATCGGCTTTAAGCTGTTCCCCGGTGTGATCCTGAGCGCTTATTCCATCATGTACCGCATCCCGGATATCCAGATGCCCTTCCGGCCGGATATCGCCTGGGCCAGCATCCTGTCCATCCTAGCCTGTACGGGCCTTGCCACCCTGGCTGCCAGCGGCATGTCCTTAAAGGAGGTGCCCGCTACCCTGATGCGCCCCAAAGCCCCCAAGGCCGGCAAACGGGTCATCCTGGAGCGAATTCCCTTCCTGTGGAAGCGGTTCAACTTCACCTGGAAGGTGACGGTGCGGAACATCCTGCGGTATAAAAAACGCTTTTTCATGAGCATTGTGGGCATCGCCGGCAGCTGCTCCCTGCTGGTGACCGGGTTCGGGGTAAAAAAATCCATATTCGGCATCGTGGACCTTCAATTCAACGACATCTGGCAGATGGATATCCAGGCCTATACCTATGAGCCCCTGCCCCGAGAGGAAATGGAAAACCTGCTGGAAAGCAACCCGGCCTATGCCCAGGCCACCTCAGTAATGTATTGCAACGATACCATCTGCGACGCCCAAAGCGAAGAACAGCGCACAGGCAACGTCCACGTGCTGGCTGTGCGGGATAATGGGGAGCTACAGGGAAAGATCCAGCTGCGGGAGATGGACGGCACCCCCCTCACCCTAGGGGATGACGGGGCCATTATCACCTATAAACTGGCGGAGATTTTCGACCTGGAGCCCGGGGATACCTTCTCCGTGATCTCCGGGGGCCAATCCTATGAGGTAACGATAAGCGCCATTGCGGAAAGCTATGTGCATCATTACGTGTACATGTCCGAAGCCTATTACCAGAAAGTATTCGATAAAACTCTAGAATACAACGGCTTTATGCTGAACCTGGCGGAGGGGCTTACCGAGGCGGATCGCAACCAGGTGATGGAGGACCTGCTCAAGGAAAGCCGCATGTATACCGTACAGGAGCTTATCAGCCTCTACGAGGACATGAACAACACCCTGGGAGTGCTCAACTATGTGACCCTGGTGCTGATCGTAGGCTCCGCCCTGCTCACCTTTGTGGTGATGCTGAACCTGACCAACATCAACCTGGGAGAGCGAAAACGGGAATTGGCTACCCTGCGGGTGCTGGGCTTTTATGACAAGGAGATGTATCAATACATCTTCCGGGAAAACAACACCCTGGCGGTGGTTGGGGCGGCGGTGGGGCTGGCCTTTGGGAAGGTCATGCATACCTTTGTGATACGCACCTGCGAGGTGGATCTTGTGATGTTCGTGCGGGACGCGGGAACAGCCAGCTATTGCTATTCCTTCCTGTTGACCGTGGTATTTTCCATGCTGGTGAATTTGATGATGCGCAAGAAGGTTCGTTCCATCGATATGGTGGAATCCCTCAAGAGCGCGGAATAGGCATTTTACTACCCCTGGAAGGACGAAAGGAAGTAACGCTTACTATGCAAAAACGTCGTATCGTACGGATCATTTGTTGGATATTGGCCGGGCTGTTCCTCATCAGCGCAGCCTCGCTGCTGCTGGCGCGCGTCGCCTACGCCGCGGAACCCGCCCGGCGGGATGAGTCGGTATATGTGGATATGGACGCCGACGGCAACATTACCAGCGTGGTATCCAGCGTATACCTGGGAAACCCTTCCAAGGAGGACAGCCTCACCGATTATACCACCCTGACCAATATCAAAAACATCGCAGGCCTGGATTCCCCCACCGTAGAGGGCCAGGCCGTCACCTTCAAGGCGGATGGGGAGGACGTGATCTACCAGGGGAATGGGGAAGGGGATGCGCTTCCCTTCTCTATTTCTATCACCTATACCCTGGATGGCAAGCGGGTACAGGCGGCGGAACTGGCGGGGCAGAGCGGGCACCTTTGCATTACCATTCAGGTGACCAACCGGGAAATGCATACGGTCACCGTGGATGAGGAAGCGGTGGATATGTATGTGCCCTTTACGGTGATCTGCATGTACACCTTTGACGAGACCTTTTCCAACGTGACCACCAGCGGCAAGCTCACCAATCAGGCCGGTACTAATACGGTGATGGGGGTGCTGATGCCCGGCCTAAGGGAAAGCCTGGACGACTTGGACAACGAAAGCATCCAGGATACCCTCACCATTGAGACGGACGTGCGGAACCTTTCCCTGCCGGAAGCCACGCTGATCGGCATGGTGGGCCTGGTGGACGAAAGCGACCTTTCCGGTATCGATGATGTGCAGGAATTGATGGACGGTTTGGACGAAATGGAGGACGCCACTCGGGAGCTGCGGGACGGCGCCAAAGAGCTGCGGGACGGCAGCCAGGAATATACCGACGGCACGGTGGAATTTGCGGACGGTGCCAGGGAGCTGGCAGACGGCGCCCTGGAAGCTGCGGACGGCGGCGCCCAGCTTACCGACGGCATCGGTCAGACCTATGACGGCATAGATAAGCTGTATAAGGAACTGGAAGCCATGGGCAGCATGGGCGGCGGCTCCGGCGGCGAAGGCGGCGATACGGGAAGCGGCAGCGAGCAGATAGAAGATGCCATGGCGTGGCTACAGACACAAGTAACTGATCCTACTAATGCGCAAAACGCAATGACCCTGATAACCTATATTCAAACATTGCAGACCGCCCTGGAAGAGGCTACGGCTGCCCTGGAAGCGATAGCGGGAATGCAGGCCAAGATGCAGCAGCTGCTCAGCGGCATCGGCGCCCTGCGCACCGGGGTCAAGGAGCTGTATGACGGGGCATACGAGCTGGCGTGGGGCCTATACGACCTGGCCGGCGGGGCGGATGAACTGGCGGATGGCGCGGTGGAGCTGGCGGACGGCTCCGCCGAGCTAACGGACGGCATAGACGAGCTGTACGACGGGCTGCGGGAATTCCACCGGGATGGTATGCAGGAGCTGCTGGATGAGACCAGCTCCATCAATGTATCCCTTTCCCGCAAGGACGCGCTGCTGGATCTCTCCGATGGATATAATGAATTTTCCGCCGCCAAAGAAGTGGAAAATGGAAGCGTACAGTTTATCTTTACCATCGAGGAGATCGAGCCTGAGCTGCCTATACCTACCCCTACGCCTCAGGCGGAGGCGGCGGAGGGCCAAGGGAATGCAAACATTTTCCAGCAGATCTGGGCCTGGATTAAGGGATTGTTCTCCTAACGAAAGGATAGCGCCTGCCTTCCCGGGAATCGCTACGGCCGGGGGGCGGGGGGGGGGGGGGGGGGGCGGGCGGCCGGGGGGGCGGGGGGGCGGGGGCGGGCGGCGGGGGGGGCGTGGTGGGGGGGGGGGGGGGGGCCCGCCCCCCCCCCCCCCCCCCCCCAAAACCCCCCCCCCCCCGCCCCCGGCCCCCTGGGCGACCGCATCCCCCCATGGGCCGGCGCGGCCCGGGAAGGCATAGAGGAAGGGGCACGGCCGGTGTATCGCAAGCAACAACAGGCCAGCCGGACTTTGCGGTGAGGTAACCGGCAGGGCAAGCGGCGGGGGAGGAGAACCGCTTCCTTACAGCCCACAAACCGAGAATAAGCTAGAGCCCTCTTTCCCAAAACGACAAAAGGCCCATGGAAAACCATGGAACCTTTTGCCCGCCCCTGCCGGGGAAAGCGAGGGGCAGAAGATGGTTGGGGGTATTGTCATCGGCCGGGAGTGGGGGCTCCCAAATATGGCCGGGATGACCAGTTTGGTTGATTAGGATTCCCGAGAACCCAAGGTAACGCTAAGCTGCTGGGTCTCGTTGCCTCTTAATACGGATATTGTTACCGTATCGCCCACTTTATATTCATAGAGCAGAGCGGAAAGTTGGCTGGTACCAGTAATTTCCTGGTCATCCAATCCTACGATAACATCATTTACCTGCAAGCCGGCATTTTGCGCGGGGCTACCTTCCTCAACCGCAACAACCTGTACGCCAGTTACATAGTTGCCGCCAAAGCTGAAGAAGGGATTGGAGGAATAGCCGCTGCCAAAGCGAAGGGCGACATCCTGCATGCTAATGCCCAGATAAGGCCGGCCGGTTACATAGCCCAGGTCGATCAGATCCATGATAATGGATTTGGCCGTGTCCATGGGGATGGCAAAGCCGATACCTTCCACATCCAAACCGTAGCTCTTGGCGTTTACAATGCCGATCAGCTCGCCATTGGCGTTAAAGAGGCCGCCGCCGGAGTTACCGGGATTGACCGCTGCATCGGTCTGCATCAGAGTCATATTGTGGCCGTCCACATTGATGGTACGGTCTAGGCCGCTGATGATGCCCTGGCTTACGCTGCTGGAAAGTACGCCGAGGGGGTTGCCTACGGCGAATACCGGATCGCCGACGGTCATGCTGCTGGAAGTGCCCAGCGTAGCAGCCGGCAGGCCGGTGGCATCGATTTTGATCACGGCTAGGTCGGAATAGGAGTCTGTACCAATGAGCGTAGCTTCGTATTCGGAACCATCCTGCAAGCACACCCGGATATTCTGGCCACCTTCTACCACATGGTTGTTGGTGACGATATAGCCGTCGGAGGTGATGATGACGCCGCTGCCGCTACCCAGATCCTCTTCCTCAGAGGCGCCGGTGTAGTTAATGGTGGTTGCGCTCAGGTAGATACCTACCACGCTGGACATGCTGTTTTGGATCACGCTGGAGGTGATGGCAGGGGTCAACGTGGTAGCGGAGGATACCTGTAAGTTTTCAGAGGGCCGCGCAGTATCCGCCTGCTGGCTCTGGGTACTGTCTTCGGTGTTGGATTTGGATTCATCCACTACAATGGTGTTGTCCTGGGTAGTGGTGGTGGACTCTGCTTGGCTGGTCGTATTGCCACCCTTTAGAAGGAGGGCGGTAAGGCCGCTGCTAAGCACGGCCATCACCAATAGACAAGCGATCATTTGGGCAAGCGTAACGCCTTTACGAGGCCGACGATCGGGTTGCCGGTCGTTATTATAACCATCCTGGGCGCTATAGCTGCCGCTGGAATTATTTGTGTTCCAATTATTCTGGTTGTATTCCATGATGGATTGCTCCTTTCATTTGATGAGAATAGTGTAATACGGAAATTTGAAATCACAACATCAGGATTGCGCCATCATTAGGCCGAAAGGTGAAAAAAATGTGGCAAGCCCTTTGACGGGGGACCAGTATAGGGGTATAATAATTGGCAAGGGGCCAATGGCCCTTTTATCACGGCAACAGGAGAGGAAATATCCCATGTCTGAATGTACCCACGATTGCAGCTCTTGCGGCAGCGATTGCCCGTCTCGCCAGGCGCCTATACCCAAGGAGCCGGTAAATCCTATGAGCCGGGTAAACCGGGTGATCGGCGTTGTAAGCGGCAAAGGCGGCGTAGGCAAGTCCCTGGTGACTAGCCTTCTTGCTTGCGCCGTGCAGCAGGCAGGTAAGCAAACCGCAATATTGGACGCAGATATCACAGGCCCATCCATTCCCCGCATGTTTGGGGCCCAAGAACCGGCCTTAGGAAACGATGAAGGGCTGCTATTCCCCGCCCAAAGCCAAAGCGGCGTGCGGCTTATGAGCATCAATCTGCTGTTGGATGAGGATACGGCGCCGGTGATTTGGCGCGGCCCGGTGATTGCCGGGGTGGTGAAGCAATTTTGGACGGATGTGATCTGGGGCGAAGTAGATTACATGTTCGTAGATATGCCTCCAGGAACCGGGGATGTGCCTTTGACCGTATTTCAGAGCCTGCCGGTGGATGCCATCGTTGTGGTTACGACTCCCCAAAGCCTGGTTTCCATGATCGTGGAAAAGGCGGTGAATATGGCTTCCATGATGCAGGTGCCGGTGCTGGGGGTGGTAGAGAATATGAGCTACGCCAAATGCCCAGATTGCGGCAAGGAGTTATATGTATTCGGAGAAAGCCATGTGGCGGACATCGCGGCCAAGCATGGGATCCCCTTGTTGGGCCGGCTGCCCATCGATCCGTCCATTGCGGACGCTTGCGACAAGGGAAACGTCCACCAGGTATCCACGAAGGAGCTTCAGCCGGCTGTGGATGCGATCTTGGCACTGTAAACCAGACGATACACATCGTAAAAAAGGGAATGGGAAAGCCAAATCCAGCTTTTGAACTGCACCCCATTTGTTAGACAGTATGGTATACTGAAAAACAAGAGGGGTGCTTTATTATGCCAAAAGGAATAC
>UQRU01000008.1 GCA_900543475.1 uncultured Eubacteriales bacterium | reverse complement strand
CACCTTGTGCCGCCAAATCCGATGAAAGCCTAAAAGGGCTGCGATCTTCTATTCGTCAGAGGTTTCTCGACAAGCTGGCTTTTTTTATTTTTTTGTCTGACTTGGCTTTGGCGTTTTTCTCATTGACAACGCCGGGGCCTATGCTATAATGATATTTGAAGAGGCTTGCGGAATGAACGGGCCGGCTACTGCCAATGGCTGCATATTAGAGAGGAGCTCCCCTGGGCTGTAAGGGCTCCATGCAGGGCGGTGTGCCTACCACCCCGGGACCGCAAGGGGTTGCACCCCGTATCGTGCGCTTTAAGTGGGTCTTTTCCAAACAGGGTGGGACCGCGGACATGGTTTGTTCGTCCCTGGCATTGCCAGGGACGTTTTTTATTGTAAATTTAATGGAGGTATCAATATGAACATTACGCTACCGGATGGCAGCATCCACCAATATCAGGACGGCATGACGGCCTTTGATATTGCCGCCGACATCTCCCCCCGCCTGCGCAAGGCCACCCTGGCCGCGGAGCTGGACGGCCAGCGGATCGACGCTTTTGCCCCCATCCATGGGGATCATAGCCTCAAGCTCCTCACCTTCGCCGATGAAAACGGCCGCTGGGCTTTCCGCCATACCGCTTCCCACATGTTGGCCCAGGCGGTAAAACGGTTGTATCCCGATGTAAAATTCGCCATTGGCCCCGCCATTGAAAACGGCTTCTATTACGACTTCGATACCCCGGAAGGCTTCTCCTTCTCCCCGGAGGATCTTGCCGCCATCGAAAAAGAAATGGCCAAGATCGCCGCGGAAAACCTGCCCCTGCACCGGTTTGAGCTGCCCCGGGAAGAGGCCATCGCCTATATGGAACAACGCAACGAGCCCTATAAGGTGGAGCTGATCCAGGATCTGCCCGAGGACGCTGTCATCAGTTTTTACGAGCAGGGGGAGTTTACCGACCTGTGCGCCGGCCCCCATGTGGAAAGCACGGGCAAGGTGAAAAACATCAAGCTCATGAGCGTGGCCGGCGCCTATTGGCGGGGCAGCGAAAAGAATAAGATGCTCCAGCGGATCTACGGCACGGCCTTTGAAAAAAAGGCGGACCTGGACGAATACCTGTTCCGCATCGAGGAAGCCAAAAAGCGGGATCACCGGAAGCTGGGCCGGGAGCTGGATCTGTTCGATATCCATGACGAAGGTCCTGGGTTCCCCTTCTTCTACCCCAACGGCATGATCCTGCGCAACCAGCTGGAAGCCTTCTGGCGGGAGCAGCACGAGGCTCGGGGCTATAAGGAGATCCGTACCCCCATGATCCTCAACCGGGATCTGTGGATTCGCTCCGGCCACTGGGATCACTACCAAAACAACATGTACTTCACCAAGATCGACGACATGGACTATGCCATCAAGCCCATGAACTGCCCCGGCTCTATCCTCACCTATAAGCGGAAGATCTATTCCTACCGGGATCTGCCGGAACGCCTGGGAGAACTGGGCCTGGTGCACCGCCATGAGCTTTCCGGCGCCCTGCACGGCCTGATGCGGGTACGTTGCTTTACCCAGGACGACGCCCACATCTTCATGACCCCCGACCAGATCAAAGGGGAGATCCTGGGGGTCATCGACAAATTCCAGTGCTTCTACGATACCTTTGGCTTCAAGTACACCGTGGAGCTCTCCACCCGGCCCGAGGATAGCATGGGCAGCGACGAGCAGTGGGAGCAGGCCACCGAAGCCCTGGAGGAAGCCCTGAAGGCTTGCGGCCTGCCCTATGCCATCAACGAGGGGGACGGCGCCTTCTACGGCCCCAAGATCGACTTCCACCTGGAGGACGCCATCGGCCGTACCTGGCAGTGCGGCACCATCCAGCTGGATTTCCAGATGCCGGAACGCTTCGATATCACCTATGTGGGCCCCGATGGGGAAAAGCATCGCCCCGTTATGATCCATACCGTGGTGTTCGGCTCCATCGAGCGGTTCATCGGCATCCTCACCGAGCACTGCGCCGGCGCCTTCCCCACCTGGGTGGCCCCCTTGCAGGTGAAGGTGCTCACCATCACCGGCCGGGCGGATGCGCGGGCCCAGGAGGTCTGCGATAGCCTCAAGAAGGCCGGGCTGCGGGCGGAGGCGGATCTGCGCAACGAGAAGATCGGCTTCAAGATCCGGGAAGCCCAGATGATGCGCGTGCCCTACATGGTGGTCATCGGCGACAAGGAGATCGAGCAGGGCGTGGTGGCTGTTCGGGGCCGCAAGAAGGGCGACCTGGGCGCCATGCCCCTGGAGGATTTCATGGCCATGATCCAGGAGGAGATCGCCTCCAAGGCCCGGGATTAACCCCCCCGGCCCCTTTTGCCAACCACACAAGGCAGCGGAACCTTCCGCTGCCTTGTTGCGTTTGCGCCGTTTTCTTTTGCCCATTGCCCGGGCAATGGACGGCCCTATGCTTTGCAACCCCGGCCCCGGTGTGCCCCAGGAAAGGGCTGCCGGTTGCCCGCCAGCTTTTTGGCGGCGGGTTAGGCCCCGCGCCTTGGGTCCTGCCCGGCCTGGGGGGGCAGGACCGCTACGAGCCTTCCCCGGAAACCCAACCCCGGGCCAAGCGCTGCAGCCAGGCGCAAACGTCCATCCCATAGGCAGCCTGTAGCCGCGGGGCGGAAAGGGCCTGTGCAACAGGCCCAAAGGCCGCCTGGCGGCCCGCCGCCAGCAGGAGGGCATGGCTGCCAAAGGCGCGGGCCAGGCTCAGATCGTGTACCACGCTGATGGCCGCCCGGTTGGGGGCTGCGCGCAGCCAGCGGGCTATGCCGTCGAACAGCCGGCTTTGGTAGGGGATGTCCAAATGGTTTCCCGGCTCGTCCAGCAGCAACAGGTTGGGGTCCTGGGCCATGACCTGGGCCAGGAAGGCCCGCTGCAGCTCCCCGCCGGAAAGGGTCAGAATGGACCGGTCCGCCAGCGCCTCCATGCCGGCGAAGCGAAGGGCTTGTTGGATCCTTTGGCCGGCCTGGGGGTCCTTGGGGAACAGCCGGCCCTGGCCGTGGGCATAGCGGCCCATGGCGGCCACCTGGGCCACGGTAAAGGCCGCGTAAGCGCCGGAATGCTGGGCCAAGACCCCCAAATGCCTGGCCCGGTCCCGGGGGGACATGGCTTCCACCTCCCGGCCCAGGAGCCGGACCCTGCCCGCATGGGGGATGGACTGGGCAATGGCCCGCAGCAGGGTGGATTTTCCCGCCCCGTTGGGGCCTACGACCATCAGCCAATCCCCCGGGGATAGGGCGAAGCGTATATCCGCCAGAACGGTCTTGCGGCCATAGACGGCGGTCAGGCCATCGACTTTCAGCATCCTTGGTTTTTCCTCCTGGTCGTATAGAAAATGTACACGAACGCCCCCGCCCCCACCAGGGAGGTGACGGCCCCCACCGGCAGCTCCAGGGGTCTTAGGAGCACCCGGGACAAAAGGTCCGCCAGCAGCAAAAAGGTTGCACCAAAGCAGGCGGCGCCGGGCAATAGGCGTCCATGGTCCGGGCCCAGGAGCCTGCGGGTCATATGGGGCACCAGCAGCCCCACAAAGCCGATGCCGCCCCCCACGGCCACGCTTACGCCGGTCAAGGCCGCCACGCAAAATAGGACCCGCAGCTTGCAGCTTCGCACGTTCACCCCCAGGTTGCCCGCCTGCTCCTCCCCCAGGGTAAAGGCGTTGAGCTCCCGGGCGGTGAAATATAGGGTTCCGCCCGCCAGGGCCAATGCGGCCGCCAGCAGGGCCGCCTGGGCGTAGTCGCTGCCCTGAAGGCTGCCCATGGTCCAGAAGGTAATGGAGCGGAGCTTTTCCGGGAACAGCAGCGACACCAGGCTGGTCAAGCTGGTGGCCAGCATGGAAAACATCACCCCCAGCAGGATCACGGTCTGGGTGGCGAGGCCGCCGTCCAGCCGGGCGGCCAGCCCCAGGATGAGCAGCAGGGAGAGGAAGGCGAACAGGATGGCCATTGCCGCCGTGCCGCCGATGGGCAGGCCGGGGAGCTGGACGCCCAGGGCGATGGCCAGCACAGCCCCCAGGGAGGCGCCGGAGGCCACCCCCAGGGTGGAGCCGTCCGCCAGGGGGTTGCGCAAAAGCCCCTGCATGGCTGCGCCGGCCAGGGATAGGGCCGCCCCCACCAGGGCCACGCACAGGGTGCGGGGCAGGCGCACATCCAGCAGAATGGCTCCGGGCAGCCCCTGGGGGATGGGCCGTCCCAGCAGGGCGTTCCACAATACCCGCAGGGTATCCCCCAGGGGGATGTCCACGCTCCCCCAGCAAACGCTCATCAGCCAAGCCCCGGCCAGCCCGGCGCCAAAGGCCAGCGGTATGGCCCGTTTCATGGGTTCGCCGGGGCGGCCCCGTATACGCCGTCAAACAGGCTTTGGGCTCCCTCCGCCAGCCGGGGGCCGGGCCTGGTCAGGGCGTTGGAGTCCAGCCAAAGCACCTGTCCCCGTTGGAGGGCCTTCAGCCCCTCCCAGCCCTTGCGGGCCAGGATCTCCTTCACCGGGGAGCTGCCGTCGGCGGCCGCCATGCCCAGGGTCACGATATAGTCCGGGTCCCTCTCCAGCACCTGTTCCTGGGAGATCTGGGCCCAGCCCTCCACGTCGCCAAAGGCGTTTTCCAGGCCCAGCATGGCGGCGATCTCGTCTAAAAAGGTACCCTTTCCCCCGGTCCACAGCCCCCATTCCAGGGGGGAGGTTTCAAAATAGACCGTCCCGCCGGTCCCCAATTCCGCCGCCTGGGCGGACAGGTCCGCAAAGGACGCCTCCATGGTCTGGATCAAGGCGTCGGCTTCCGGCGTTTTGCCCACCACCTGGCCGATCAGCGCAATGGCCTGGTACACCCCCTGTATATCCTGGGCGTTTAGGGATACCACCTGGATGCCCGCATGTTCCAGGGCCGCCACCTGCTCCTTGCTCTGGGCCATAATGGTCATGAATACCACCTGGGGCTCCAGGGCCAGGATCTGCTCCAGGTTGGTTTCCTCCCCCGTGCCCACCTGGGGAACGGCTTGCACCTGGGCAGGATAGTCGCAATACATGCCCCGGCCCACCAGGGTGTCCCCCGCCCCCAGGGCATATAGGATCTCGCAATCCGAGGGGGCCAGGGCCACCACCCGCTCCGCCGGGGCGTCCAGGGCGATCTGCCGCCCCAGCATATCCGTCACCTGAATGGGGGTGCCGCTTGTTGCCTCCACGGGGGCGGCCCCGCAGCCCGCCAGCATGAGCATGGCCAACGCCAGAGCGCCCAAAGCGCCGGCCTTTGCTTTTGCCTTCATGTCCGATTTCTCCTTTCAATAAAAAAGCGTTCCGTCCCAACCGAGGCGCAACGCAAACAAGGCGGGCTCTTTCCCGAAAGAAACAGGCCGCTTCACGATCAGCCGCGCGCACCCCCAGACGCAGATCCTACGGGCAGGCAGGTCTCCCGGCTTGGCTTCTTCCTACTGGGGCGCCTTCCCGCCGGATGCGGCAGTGGCCTATGCCCCCTCGTCAGCTTCACGGTTACTGGGATAGCTTGGAAGTTGCATCCAATTCCCGCAGCGCAAACGCGCCGGCCCCCTTTGGGGGCAACCTTGCTCCGTTTTCCTTATTCCATTGGTTCCATTATACCGGCCACCGCTTGTGGGGTCAACGCCCCCCCGTTACATAAAACATGCCCGCCGGTCTTTTCCGGCGGGCACGGACTGGCTATGCTTTTGCGTCTTGCGGGGCGGCTGCGGCCGCTTCCGGCTCCATGCGCAGCAGCTTTCCGATCCGCTTATACAGCAGGAAGGTCACAGAGCCGTTCACCCCGGCCTTGATCAGGTTAAAGGGGATGATGATCGGCCAGATCATGGCCTGGACCGCCTCCAGGGGCGCGCCGTTATAGTGGACGGTGAGCCAAAGGTTTAGGGGCACCATCAGGGCGGTCATGGTCAGCCCGCCCAGCAGCAGGGACAGGGCCGCGCCCTTGCGGGTATGGAATTTGCGGTACAGGAAGCCCGCCACCAATACGAACCCGCCGGTGGCTAAAAAGTGCATCAGCGCCCCCACCCAGCCGCTCTGGGGGGATACCAGCAGCCATTGCAGCAGGCTCACCACTCCGGTGAGCAGCAGCCCGGCCGCCGGGCCATACATGAAGGTGCCGATCAGGATGGGCACATCCGCCATATCATATTCCAGATACGCGGCCGCAGGGAAAATGGGGAAGCGAACGAGATACATCAATACCAGGGACAGGGCGGTCAATAAAGCCATCTTGACCAACCATTCGACTTTTTTGCTTCGCATTGTTTTACAACCTCCTATCGATCCAATCCATGGGGCTGCTGCTGCGCATAAAAAAACCCCTGCTAACAGGGGCAACGCAAAGAGCGCATAGACGCGCACAGCCTCTTCCATCCGGACTATCACCGTCGGCACCGGAATCCAACCGGTTCGGCAGGGCAAGGGCCCTGTTCGCGGGCTTGTCGGCACATGGGCCGCATCACCGCCGGTGTGGAATTACACCACCCCCCGAAGCTGCATATAGTATACCTCTATCTTATAGGAATCGCAATATAAAAAATATATACTATCACGGATTGACAATATATGCTCAATGAACCTATACTAAATTTAACATAATATTTATGAGAGGATTTTCCATATGCGCGATTTTCTTATTCAGTATGGCAGCGTTCTCGTCTGGATCATTGCAGGGATCAATCTCGCTTTTTGTATCGCCTTGTTGCGCCTCTATGGCAAGTCAAAATCCCCCATGCTTCTATGCATGGGGCTCATTGCCGCCGGACTGTTTTACGATGCGTTTATCATCTCTCTGGGCAGCGTTTATACCGGTCCGGCGCTGGTGTATATAAGCCAGTTGCGCTATGTTAGCCACGGCGGCCTCATTCCCCTGATCTTCCCCATCTGCGCCTATGCCTTAGGGGCGCGCAAGCCCGTGTTAACAGGCGTATGGGTCTTTACGGCCCTGGTCATCGCCGCCGGCATTGCCGAGGGCTTTGCCTCCGTGTTGGAGCTGGAAGAAATCGGCGGCATCCTCCGCTATGTTTCCTCGGATCGTTCCCCGGCCTGGGCGGAAGCCATTTCCTCCATCCTGTCCTATGGTACGGTTGTCCCCCTGATCATCTGCGGTATCATCGCCTGGATCAAGCAAAAGACCCCCTATCTTTTCCTATCCGGATTCCTGATGTTCGCCTTCTCCGCCCTGGGGCCTGCCACCGGCAATTTCGACCTGATCTTCCTGATCAGCATGCTAGGGGAAATCTGCATGACCCTGTTCTTTTATCTCTATGGCCGGCGCGCCTGCAAGATAGCCTCCAAAAGGGCTTGCTAAGCAAGCCCCTTGGGCAAGGGTAGGATATCGCTACGCGTTCGCAAGCAGGCGATGCTTCATGCTTTCCCTTTGGCGGGCGTCTTTCCCCCGTTTCCGTTTGCATTCCCAACAAAATGTCAGGCGTTTCCCCTGTCCATGGCAAGGGAAGCGCCTGTTTTTCTTGGTTTTCTGCGGCCCTTTGGGGCCGCCGTTTCCAGCTGTTATTGGGCCCGGGCCATGGCCTCCTGGAAGTCCTTGGTATCCGTAAAGATCTCGTTCTTGTAAGGGTTCTTCTTCTGGGTGATGGCCCGCTTGATGATCACCGTCAACACCAATACGTTTACCGCCAGGGCGATGATGGCGATGACCCCCTGCATGGTGGGGTCCACCGCCGTGGGCCGCACGGCAGGGTTCATCACGCCGTCCGCGTACAGCACGGGCAGGGTGGCGAACACGCCCTGATCCTGGAACAGGGGGAATACCTGGGCAAACATGCACCAGATGGCCAGGGTATTGGCCCGGTTCTGGATCCAGCCGCCCTTGTTCCAGAAGGCGCTGGCAAAGGTGGGAGCCAGCAGCAGGGCCAGGCCGCAATACCAGGCATGGGTGGGCAGGTTGAGATAGGTGTATTCAAAGTTCCACAGGTCGTAGGCCAGGATGTACAGCCAGATCATATCCGGCCAAAGCATATCCTCCTGCTTTTTGGAGGAATAGATCCCCCACCAGCCCGTCATGCACAGGATGTTCACAATGCCCGCGATGCCGTTGAGCCAATTCCACCAGCCGCCATAGAGCCACACGTTTTCCGAGGAGAGCCACCACCGGTCGCCAAACTCCTTCATGGCCTGGGCGCCCTTGATGCCAGACTCGAAATCGCTGGCCACCGCAATGAGGATATTGAGGGCCACGATGGCAAAGGGGAACACCTTGAACCATTCGGTTTTGCCCACGCCCCACTTATACTTGAGCATCATGAAGCCGATGCAGCCTGCGGTGGCGGCATAGAGCTTTGCATAATGGAACCAGCTGTTCATGTTGGTATAGGTCTGGTTGGTCAGGGCCCATTCCGCGCCCCGGGCCGCGCCGATGTAGATGGCGGCAAAGTATACCGTCAGCGCCGCCGGCACCAGCATGAAGAAGAAGATGCCCCCCTTCTTGCTGCGCCGGGCCAGCTCGTTGGTGACCACCAGCCCCACGAATACCAGCAACCAGCCCAATAGCTGATAGCCGGCGTTTTCCCCATAGATTTGGAATAACATAGATTCCCCTCCTTTAGATTCCCTTTCCCAATGTAGTTGGTCAGCAGGCCTCTATCTCCTTGATGTTGACCTCGTTCCCCACCAGGAGATAGGTGTCCTCGCTGGCGCAGTATGGGCATATGCGCCCATATTGTACGGTTTCATAGGTTTGGTTGCAGCCCTGGCAAAAGGTGACCGCCGGAATGGTTTCGATCTCCAGGGCCGCATCCTGGAGCAGGGGGGATTTGGCGGCGGCCCATTTCCAGCAGTCCGTCAAATATTCCCCCACCACCCCGGAGACCTCTCCCAGCTCCAGGGTGACCCGCCGCACCGCCGACAGGCCGTGGGCCTGCCCCACCTGTTCCACATGCTTGATCACATGGAACACAATGCCCAACTCATGCATGGGGGGTATGATCCTTCTTTCCAAAGACGATCTTCATCTTCCGCTTGAGCATATAGGGCAAGATGACCTTGAATTTATCCTCCGTGGGCACCATGGTGCTGCATTCCGGCCGCTCCCTGCGCAGGTGGATGGCGTCGAATTCGCACTTGGTGGTGCACAGGCCGCAGCCGATGCACTTGTTGGCGTCCACAATGGTGGCGCCGCAGCCCAGGCACCGGGCGGTTTCCTTGCGCACCTGCTCCTCGGTCAGGGTGCCGTGGGTGTCCCGGAAGGAAAGGCGTTCCCCGCCCTGGGGCTGGGCAGGCTCCTGGCGGCCGGCGGTATCGTAATCGCCGATGTCCAGGTCCTGCTTATCCAGCTGGATGAACCGCCGGGGGTCCCGGCCGATGGTGAGGCTGGTATTGGGCTGGACAAACCGGTGGATGGAGACCGCCCCCTCCTTGCCGGCGGCGATGGCGTCGATGGCGAACTTGGGGCCGGTGTACACGTCCCCGCCTACGAAGATATCCGCCGCGCCGGTCTGGTAGGTGACCGGGTCCGCCACGGGGCTCCGGCCCCGGCCCAGCTCCACGGTTTCCCCGTCCAGCAGCCCGCCCCACTGGATGCTCTGGCCAATGGCCATAAACACCCGCTCGCAGGGAAGGGTCATGGTATCGCTCTCGTCATAGACGGGGGCGAAGCGGCCCTCCGGGTCAAACACGGACAGGCAGCGCTTGAACACCACGCCGGTGATCCTGCCATCTTCCACGCAGATCTCCTTGGGGCCCCAGCCGCACTGGATGGCCACTGCCTCCGCCTCCGCCTCCCGGATCTCCTCCGGGGTGGCGGGCATGGCATCCCGGCTCTCCAGGCATACCATCTGCACCTGCTGGGCGCCGCAGCGCAGGGCGCTGCGGGCCACGTCGATGGCCACGTTGCCGCCGCCCACCACGATGCACCGGCCCTGGATCGGGTCCGCTTCCCCGCCGGCGACAGAACGCAGGAAGTCCACCGCGGACATGACCCCCGGGCTATCCTCCCCGGGGATGTTGGCCTTGCGGCCCCCCTGGCAGCCGATGGCGATGTAAAAGGCCTGGTAGCCCTGCTGGCGCAGCTGGTCCAGGGTAACGTCCTTGCCCACCTCCACGCCGCAGCGGATCTCCACCCCCAGCTCCCGCAGGATTTGGATCTCCGCCTCCACCACGTCCTTTTCCAGCTTGTAGCTGGGGATGCCGTAGGTGAGCATACCGCCGGGCTTTTGGTTCTTTTCAAACACCGTGGGGGCATAGCCCTTGAGGGCCAGGAAATAGGCGCAGCTCAGCCCCGCCGGGCCGGCGCCGATGATGGCGATCTTCTCCTGGAAGCCCCCCAGGAGCTTTGGCACCACCTTTTCCGGGATATACCGGGTGGCGGCCTCCAGATCCCGCTGGGCGATGAACTTTTTCACCCCGTCGATGGCCACCGCCTGGTCCACGGTACCCCGGGTACAGGCGTCCTCGCAGCGGCGGTTGCACACCCGGCCGCATACCGCCGGGAAGGGGTTTTCCTTTTTGATGAGGGCCAGGGCCTCGGTATAGCGGCCCTGGGCCGCCATTTTCAAATAGCCCTGCACGGCAATGTGGGCGGGGCAAGCGGTTTTACAGGGGGCGGTGCCGGTGGCGTGGGTGTTGATCCGGTTGTTGTTCCGGTAGTCGATGTCCCACTTTTCCGGGCCCCACTCCACCAGGTCCGGCAGCTCCTGCTTAGGATAGGCGATGGGGCCGGACTTGGCGCACAGCTTCTGCCCCAGGCGCACCGCCCCTGCCGGGCAATATTCCACGCACCGGCCGCAGGCCACGCAGTTTTCCGCAGTCACCTCCGCCACGTAGGCGGAGCGGGACATGTTAGGAGTATTGAACAATTGGCTGGTGCGCAGGGCGTTGCACACGTTGACGTTGCAATTGCAGATGGCGAAGATCTTGTTTTCCCCGTCGATGTTGGTGATCTGGTGGACAAAGCCGTTGTCCTCGGCCTTTTTCAGGATGTCCAGGACCTCCTCATAGGTGATGTACCGGCCGCCCTTGTCGGTTTCCACCACGTAGTCCGCCATGTCCCCCACGGCGATGCACCAGCCCTCCGGGTCGTCGCCGCAGCCCTCGCCCATGCGGGCCCGGGACATGCGGCAAGAGCAGGGGGAGGCCGCGTACTTGCCCGCGTATTTCTTCAGCCAGTGGCTGATATGCTCGATATCCGCGGTTTGGTTTTCGGTTTCAATGGCCTTTTCCACCGGGATCACATGCATACCGATGCCCGCGCCGCCCGGGGGCACCATGGCGGTGATGTGCTCCAGGGGCAGGAAGGTCATCCGCTCGAAAAAGGCGGCGATCTGGGGTTTTTCGTCGATCTGCTGCTGGTTCATGTTGAAAAATTCCGCGCTGCCCGGCACAAAGGGCGGCAGGGAATACTGCTTTTCCCGGCGGGCATTCTCCCAGTTGTATTCCACCAGGCCAATGCGGCTCATCTCCGCCAGCAGAGGCTCCAGCTCCTCTGCGGGCTTGCCGGTAAGCTTTACAAGCTCCGGCAGGGTCTTGGGGTCCCGGATGTTCATCTTTAGGGCCACGTCCGCCATTTCGTCGGTGACCAGGGCGGCCAGGCCCCAATATTCGGGGTCGTCCACGGTGATGCCCTTGATCTTGGCGGGGATGCGGTCGGTGATCTTCCGGGCGAGCTTGACGATCTTCTCCCGGGGCACGGCGTCCCGGGGGATGGAGAAGGGCAGCTTGCTTTCGTCCAGGGGGAACTTGGTTTCGCTCATGTGGGCAGCCTCCTAAAAGAATTGGGATGTGGCTTGGATCTGCTATCCCCGCCAATCGTTCACTTGTTCTTGGAGCCACTGGAACCAGGGCTCCATCCCCTGGCCGGTCTTGGCGCAGATGGGGATGACCTTCGCATTGGGGTTGCGGCGCAGGATGCGTTGCCGGCAGGCCTCCAAATCGAAATCGAAATAGGGCAGCACGTCGGTTTTATTGATGAGCACCACGTCGCAGATGGAGAACATCAGGGGGTATTTCAGGGGCTTATCGTCCCCCTCGGGCACGGAAAGGATCATGGCGTTTTTCACGGCCCCGGTGTCGAACTCCGCCGGGCAAACCAGGTTGCCCACGTTTTCCAAGATCACCAGGGCGCCCTCCACCCCTTCCAGGCCCTGGAGGCCCTGGCGGGTCATATCCGCGTCCAGGTGGCACATGCCCCCCGTATGGAGCTGAATGGCCTGCACGCCGGTGGCGGCGATGGTTTGGGCGTCCACATCGGAATCGATGTCCGCTTCCATAACGGCCATGGGGAAGGTTCCCTGCAAGGCCCGGATGGTCTGCACCAGGGTGGTGGTTTTGCCGGCGCCGGGGGAGGACATCAGGTTCAGCAAAAAGATGCCCCGCTGCTTCAGCTCCTGCCGGAGGGCGTCTGCCTGGCGGTTGTTATCCGCGAACACGCTTTGCTTGATCTCTAAAATTTTAAATGGTTCCATGGGGCGAATGTTCCTCCAGAAGTGATCCATGTGTCTATACCAGACATTAGCAATAGTTTAACAATTCTGCCCTTCCCTGTCAATGCTCCCACAGATATTGTAGAAAATCAAGGAATTTGTTTATTTATCCCCCTGTTATTCGGGGAAAAACCATGGTATACTTTTATTGGTATGTGGTATAGCCACAAGCAGGAGGGAGGGTTCTTTGTGTTAGAGTTTTCAAAGTTGTCCGCGCCCAGCCTCAAGGAGCTGTTCATCCAGCAGCTTCAGGGCATGATCCTCACCGGCCGCCTATCCGTGGGGGCCAAGCTGCCGCCGGAGCGGGAGCTGGCCCGGCAGATGCAGGTGAGCCGGGCGGTGGTGAACGGGGGCGTCACGGAGCTGGCCCAGCAGGGCTTTTTGGAGGTGCGGCCCAGGCAGGGCACCTTTGTGGCGGATTACCGCCGCAAGGGCAACCTGCGCACCCTGATCGCCATTATGGAATATGCCGGCGGCGTGCTGGGCAACGACGAGGTCCGTTCCATCCTGGAGGTGCGCCGGGCCCTGGAGCACCTGGCGGTGCAGCGGGCCATCGCCCAAGCCAGCGACGAGTCCATGGCGCGGCTGGGGGAGATCGTGCAGGCCCTGGGCCAAGCCCAAACCCATGCCGAAGCAGCGGAAACCGCCTTTTTGTTCCAGCACGAGCTGGCCCTGGCCTCCGGCAACAGCATCCTGCCCCTTTTCTATTATTCCTTTAAGGCGCCGGTGATCACCCTTTGGATTCGCTTTTGCCAGCTTTACGGCATCGACGCCCTATACAACAACACCCAAACCCTCTACGGGTATCTTGCCCGGCGGGATGGGGCCGGGGCGGCCCAGTGGATCGACACCTATCTGGAAAAGGCCATCAGCGGCGGCCAGCAGATCTACAAAGACCCGGCCCCTGCCGGCCCGGAAGGGGAGCCCTGGGGCCAGCGGGCGTAGCCCTGTGTTTGCAAACGCAAACGCCACCCCCACCGCAGCCGGGGATGGCGTTTTTGCGTTGACGAACAGGTTGGCCTTCGCCGCGGGTTGGAAGGTTCCATAGCGCCCTTGCGCCTACGGCGCGGCCAGGGAGCCGTGGAGGGAACCCCTTGCCGCCCAAGGCTTTTTGCGGATCTGCCGCACACCTCCAGGGGGCCTTCCCTGGTCCCTTCAGAACAAGTTACATTGCGCCGGCAAATCCCCTCAGCGCCCAGCGAACCGCGAAAGCCGAGGGACGCCGGCGGCAGAAAAGGCGAGGCGGAAGCCCCGTGCGCAAGGGCGCGCCGGGAAGGGCCGCAGGCCGAACCAGCGGGACCATTGGGAACCCCCTTGCAGCCCCGGTCCTATCCCATATCCCCTCAGGCGAGCACCAGGCCCACCTGATACATTTCCGGGTCCAGGTTCTTTTCCAGCAGGCGCTGGAATTGGGCGTACCCATCCACCGGCTGGAAGAATACGTCGATGCGCAGCAGGTTCCTCTGCTGGCTCAAGGGCAAGAAATAATCCTCCTGGAACCGGATCTCCGCCTGGTAATCCGCCCCCTGCTTCCAGCCCATCTGCCGGGCCAGGGCATGGACCTTGGCAAGGCCCGTCTCCAGCTCCACCAGGGAATAGCGGCAGGCCGCCAGCTTAAAGCCCGGCTCCAGCTTCACGTCCGGCATGGCATCCTCTTTGAAAAACAGCACGCAGGTCCCATCCCCCCGGTCGTAGCCAAAGCCGCCGTAGCCCGGGTCCTCTGCAAAGGCCGCCCGGTACGCCTCCCCCGCCATGGCCAGGTTGTATTGATACAGGGCGGGTTGGTCCCGGGTCTTATCGTATTCCTCCGATAGGCCGGAGAGCTTCTCCGCCTTCACGTAAGCCCCATAGCCATACACGGCCACCTGCTTTACGTCCCCCAGGTCCGCCAGCACCACCACCCGCTGCTTTGCGGCGTAATAATATTGTAGGAAGTCCATGTGCTGGGTGCAAGCCGGGTCCCCGTACAGGGCGCCGGCATCCTCCAGGGTGGCGAAGCGCATCCGGCCGCCGGACGCTTCCGGCTGGGCGGGCGTCCGGATGGACAGATACCGGGTAAAGGCGTAGCCGATCCCCTTTTCCCCCTCCACCAGGGCCCAATTCCCCACGGTATGGAGCCGCTTTACGGTTTCCCCCTCCAGCAGCTCCCCCACCACTTCATGGGACATCCCCGGCCCGGCGCGCAGGTTCAGGTCCGTGGCCGCATAGTAGGCCGCCGCCGTATCCCCGGAGGGGGCCAGATAGGCGGAAAATACATAGCCCGTCGTGCCCTGGGCGTTCTGGATCTTGGCCCATTTTCCCTCCAGCCCCAGCAGGGCCACCCGCTCCCCCAGGACCACCTCGCCCTTTACCGTATGCTCCATGCCGGGGCCTTGGCGCAGGTTCAGTGCATCCGTGGCGTAATAGTATTCCTTCTCCGCCGCCTGGGCCGTGCCCACCAAGAGCAAGACCAAGAGGCCCAGCAGCAGGGCAATAAGCCGCCTGGCTTGCCCGCAAAACAGCCGAACAACCATGGGTATCCTCCTTTTCATCCGGTACAAGGGTAAAATTGAATTTCGTCCGCAAGAAATGAAAGGCCGGCAGGCCGGGCCTGGCCGGGAAACGGGATTCCCCCGTTTTTTATATTATAACGGCCGGCGCCGCCGGGGTGTATGAACATTTTCAAAATTCTTCCAACGGCGGGCCTGGGCCGCAGCCTTGGCAAAAGGAACGATGGGCATAGAAACGGGGCCGGCGTTGCCGTCCCCGTTGGCTGTCGAAAAAGTGGCTTGCGCCACTTTTTCGAGGTTTTCATAGCTCCCTTGCGCCTACGGCGCGGCCAGGGAGCTATGCAAGGAAACCCTTGCTACGCAAGGCTTTTTGCGGATTTGCCGTACACCCCCCAGGGGGCCTTCTCTTGTCCCTTCGGGACAATTCACCTTGTGCCGCCAAATCCGATGAAAGCCTAAAAGGGCCGCGATCTTCCATTCGTCAGAGGTTTTTCGACAAGCTGCGGGGCCGGCGTTGCCGGCCCCGTTTTCCATCATCCCCACAGGAATATGGTCTGCAATTCCACGGGCGCGTCCCCCGGCAGGGAGGATACCCCTACGGCGGTCCGGGGGCATATGGCCCCCTCCCCCAGCTGCTCATAAAACCACTGGCTAGCCAGATCCGCCACCCGGCTATGGCCCTGGAAGCCTGCCGGGGCGTTCACATAGACCGTCAGGCTCAAGAGCCCCAGCAGCCGCTCCCCGGCTTCCAGGGCCCCCTGGGCGGCGGCCAGGGCGTTTTGCGCCGCCTGGGCCACGGCGGGGGCCAGGGTTTCCAGGGGGGTGTCCGGCCCCACCTGGCCCGTCAGCACCAGGACGCCGTTGCGCCTGGGGGTCATGCCCGCCGTATAGATGGCGTTCCCATTGCGCAGGGCAGGCCGGTATTTCCCCTGGGGGATGGGCGTTTGGCTTCTCATGCCCGATACACCTCCACCAGCGTTAGCAGCCGCTCCATGGCGGCCACGGCCTTTTTATGGTCCTGGGAGAAATTGATGCGAATGTGGGCGGTAAATTGGGGCCCAAACTCCGTGCCCGGCGTCACGGTGACCCCGGCCTGCTGCCGGGCGATCCGCACGAAGGTATGCAGGGACACCGTCAGCTCCGGCAGCCGGATGAACAGGTAGCTGCCCCCCTCGGTGGGCCGGGCCTCCACCCCCGCCACCGGGGCCAGCAGCGCCAGGATATCGTCCCGGATGGCCTGATGGGCCCGCACCCGTTCCGCCATCCAGCCGGCAGGCTCGTTGAACCAGCTGAAGAATACCCCCTGGTTATACCCGGGGCAGCGCAGGGCCATGATGGCCAGCAGCTTTTCCATGCGCTGGACGATGGCCGCCGAGCCGAAGGCCACCCCCAGCCGGTAGCCGCTGAGGGATTCCGTCTTGGAGGGGCCGATGATGGTGAGCATCTCCTCCGGCGCTTCCGGCAGGCTGCACATATGACAATAGGGCCGGCCGTCAAAGATCTGCCGGGCATACAGGCTATCCACCAGCAAGGTTACCCCATAGGCCCGGGCCAGCTTGGCGACGGCCCGCTGCTCATGCTCCGTAAACACAACGCCGGTGGGGTTGTTGGGGTTGGAAAACAGGAATACCTTCGCGCCGGCCTGAAAGGCCTGCTCCAGCGCCGCCAGGTCGACCCCCGCCCGGGACCGGTCCCGGGTATAGTCCAGGGGCACCGGCAGCAAGTGGCCGTCCAGGAATTCGATCATCTTTCGGTTGGCGAAGTAATCCGGCTCCAGGAAGGCCACCGGGTCCCCCCGCTGCACGCAGGCGCCCATGGCCAGGAACAGGGCTCCCTGGGTGCCGGGGGCCAGGATGATGTTCCGGGCCGGGTCGATGGGGCAGCCGGTAAAGGCGGACAGCTTGGCGGCAAGGTCCTCCAACACCGCCCGGCGGCCCCGGTAGGGGGTATAGGCCTGGCGCGCCCCCTCCTTCACCCCCGCCAGGAAGCATTCCAGGCTTCCGGGGGCGGGCCGGAAGGCGTCCACATCCCCGTGGGAAAAGTCCACCGGTTCCCCGGGCAGGGGGTCCCCCAGAAGCTCCAAGGGAAGATCCGCTTGCAGGCTTTCCTGGCCCGGCGCGTTATCCACCCCCAGGCGGCTGAATTTCTCTTCTATGGTCATGGGCGTCGTCCTTTCTCTAAAATCAAAGCCCCTTCCCGCCGGGCGCGGGGCCCTTGATGGGGCAACGGGGCGGGCCATGTGGAAAAAGTGGCGAATCGCCACTTTTTCCCATCCCCTGGGCCGCAAGCCCGTCCCGACGGGTTGACCCATATGCCCTCGCTACGCTTGCGCGCCAGGGGCGTTTGCCCGGCCTGGCTCAGCAGTCCGTGGCGATCTCGTACAGCTCCCGGCGGGCGCCGGAGAGCACCTCGTAGCCGGTCTCGGTAACCAGCACGTTTTCCTCGATGTCAAAGCAGCCGATGTCGTTGCAGTAGCCCGGCTCGCAGGTGATCACCATGCCCGGCTGCAACAGGGTATCGTCCTCCGGGGCGATGGTGGGGGGCTCCGTCAGCTGCAAGCCCACCCCGTGGCCGGCCCGGCCGCAATCGAAGCTCCAGGGCAGGCCGTGGGCCAGCATGGACTTTTCGCAAGCCCGCCAAATATCCCCCACCGGCACCCCGGGGGCAACGGTCTGCACCCCCAGCATGGTGGTCTCGTGGATGATGGCCTGGAGCCTGCGCTGTTCCTCGGAGGGCTTGCCCACCACGCCGGCCCGGCACCAATCCGTCCAGTAGCCCTTATAGGTGGTGCCGGCGTCGATCCATACCAGGTCCCCCTTGCGGATGATCCGGTCTGTGGGCCGGGCGCTGATCCGGTCGTAATTGCCCGTTCCGGAGATGACGATGATAAACCCGGGCAGGTCCGCCCCATGCTCCGCCATGCTGGCCACCAGCTTACGGGCCACCTCCCGCTCGGTCATGCCCTCGTGGATGCTGGTAAAGCAGCTTTCAAAGGCCGCCGCGGCGATGCGGTTGGCCTCCCGCATACATTCGATCTCATAGGGCATCTTGACCATCCGAAGCTGCCAAAGCAGCTGGGCTGCATCCACAAAGGTTGCGTTGGGGAGCATGTCCTTAAGCTGCAAAAACGCCGCCACCGGCATATCCATCCGCTGCTCATAACCCAGCTCGCAGCCCACCTTGCCCTTGTCCATATCCAGCTCCTTCATAATGGACACCAGCCCCTCCAAGGGGGTGGTCATCAGATCCGGGAAGCTGCGGATATCCTGGACAAAGGAGCGGGAACGGCATTCGGGATAGCCGAAGTTCTGCACATAGAGCACCGGCTCCTTTTTCCGGGGCAGCAGCAGGAACACCGGCCGGGTAAAGGTAGCCCAATCCGCCAGCTTGCGGATGCCGGTGAAATAATAATAGTTGGCTGTGGCGGTGAGCAGCAGGCCGCTCAGGTTTTGTTCTTCCATAAGGGCCCGGGCGTTATCCAACTTTTTCTGCATTTCCTCCACAGGAAAACCCAAGTATTGCATTGCCATGGCATATACTCCTTTTTTAATCAATCTGGTTCCTAAGGGACGCCGGCTTCAGATCCGATCCACATCCACTGGCAGATAGATACGGGTAACGAAGTTTTCCTCGTCGCTGGTGATGGTACGGCCCACAATATACTCCTGTATGGAGATACCGCAAACCCGATATCCCTTTGCAGCAGCCCATTCCGCCATGCGGGTATGCAGGGCCTCCATCTTGCGGAAGGGGCCTACATGCACTGCGGTCACCGCCTGGAAGCCGCCGTAATACCGGATATGGCCCGGGCTGGTATCGGTTTGGGAGACGTCTTGGTTCAGCTCCAGGTCCCCAAGGGCTTCCCCCCGGGTCCGGGCGTTGAATTGCCAGGTATAGTGCTCGTACAGCACCGCCCGGATGGGGCCGAAGCTGGCCATGTGGTGCTCCTCGGCCAGGCGCAGCAGTTCCACATACCGGGGCAGGAACGTGGCCTCCACATCCGCCTCGCTCCGGTAGCGGGTATAGATCACCGGCCGTTTGGGCACCTCCACCAGGCAGATGTCCTCCCGCTCCCGTTGGGCTGCTTCGCCGCCTCCCAACCGCATGATGCCATCCTGGATGCGCAGCAGGGCGTCCACCAGCTGGTGGTATTGCAGCTGCTTCTGTTCCAGCTCCCGGCGCATCTGCTGCAGGTTCTCCTCCAGCATGCTTTTGAGCAGGAACAGTTCCTGGTTCTGCACCAGGGCCACAATGGTCTTAAGGGGGATGCCGAAGCGGTTCAGCTCCTGGATCAGCAGCAGGTCCCCCAGCTGCCGCTCGCTGTAATAGCGGTAGTTGTTGTTTTCATCCCGGATCTCGGGGCTGAAGATGCCGCACTTGTCATAGGCCCGCAGCTGATGGGGAGGAATATTACACATCTTGGCGATCCGGCCGATGGTATACAGCTTCTCTGTTTCTTCCATGGCTATCCCCTCCTATTCCTCCCCGCAGCCAAAGGGGCCGGGGAACGCTGAAGCCCTTTCCGCCTGCTCATGCCATGGGCAGGCGGCCTATAGGTCATAATATTGCTCGAACTCCCTGGGATGGGGGCTTTGCTCCACCAGGGCCGCATCCTTGCGCTTCTTGTCGATCCACTGCTTGATCAGCAGCTCGGAGAACACGTCCCCTTGCAGCAGGTATTCGTGATCCTCCTCCAGGGCCTTGAGGGCCTCGGGCAGGCTGGCGGGCAGGCAGCCCAGGCTGGCCAGCTGCTCCTTTGGCAGGTCGAACAGGTTGCAGTCGAAGGGGCCCCAATTGTGGTCCTTGGGGTCCAGCTTGCGGCGGATGCCGTCCAGGCCCGCCATGAGGATGGCCGAATAGGCGTAATAGGGGTTGCAGGTGGCGTCCGGATTGCGCAGCTCAAACCGCTTTTTGGAGGGTTCCTTGGCGTAGGCTGGGATCCGGATGGCGGCGCTGCGGTTGGCCATGGCAAAGCCGATGGTCACCGGGGCCTCGAACCCCGGCACCAGCCGCTTGTAGGAATTGGTGGAGGGGTTGGTGAAGCCGCACAGGGAGCGGATATGGGTGAGCAGGCCGCCGATAAAATACATGGCGGTCTGGCTCAGCATGGCATAGCCCTCCTTATCGTAGAAGATGTATTCCCCATCCTTCTTGAGCAGCATATGCACGTGCATACCGTTGCCGGGCTGGCCGTACAGGGGTTTGGGCATCAGGGTGGCGGTCTTGCCAGCCCGCACCGCCTCGTTGCGGATCACATACTTGATGGTCATGGTATCGTCCGCCAGCCGGGTCATCTCCCCCAGCTCCACCTCGATCTCCATCTGGCCGGCGCCGCCCACCTCGTGGTGGTGGTACTTGACGTCGATGCCGTATTTAGCCAGCTGCAAACAGGTGCGGTTGCGGATATCGAAATTCAGGTCAAAGGGCTGGTCGATGTGGTAGCCCCCGTGGGCGCCGCAATGGAAGCCGCTGTTGGGCGCCGGGTCCCCGGCGCTCCAGGCCGCCTCGCTGGATTCCAGGACAAAGCCCATGCGGTTGGGCTCCACCTGATAGCGCAGGGCGTCGAACATATGGTATTCGTATTCCGGCCCGATGATCATCTCGTCTGCGATGCCGGTCTCCCGCATGTAGGCCACGGCCCGGCGGGCCACGTTGCGGGGATATTGGGCAAAGGGGCGGTTGTGGGGCTGCTGGATCACCATCACGTCTCCCACAAAGGACAGGGTGGGGATCTGCACATAGGGGTCCACAATGCCGGTGGCCAGGTCCGGGATGAACACCATATCGCTGTTGTCCACCATGGCATAGCCGTAGTTGGAGCCGTCAAAGCCGATGCCGTGCTCCATGATGCCCTCGTTCAGCCGCTCCGCCGGGATGGTAAGATGCCGCCAGCGCCCATCCAGATCTGTGAGCTTGAAATCCACCATTTGGATGCCGTTCTCCTGAATGAACTGCCTTGCCTCCTGGATGCTCTTGAACATACGTAATGCGTCTCCTTTCAAACTTGGGGAATATAATCGAAGCCCCTCGATGGGGGAAGATTGATTCGGGAAAGACCATCCTGGGGCCGCAAGGGCCGGGACGGCATGCGCCAATGGATATACAGCCATCCCCACTGGGGTAGATGGCTATTTATTTCCCCATCCGCCGCTGGGCCACCCCAGCCAGCAGGTATAGGCTCATCCAAACGGCGTTATGGCTGGAAAGCATTCCGGGATCAGCGCCATAGTAGATCTCCACATAGTCCAGGGCGCAGGCGCCGTTCAAGCCGCACTGGTGCAGCATCATGCCCAGCTCCCAGGTGGTAAGGCCGCAGGGGTCCGGGGCGCCCGCCGGGTTGAAGGCCACGTCCAGGGCGTCGGAGCAAACGGTCACGTAGAAGCCCTCGGTGCCCTCCGAGGCGATGGCGATGGCCTCTTGGATGGCCTCCATATAGCCCATGCGCCGGATGTCCATCATGGTCATCACCCGCACGCCGTATTTCTTGGCCTCCGCCAGCGCCCCATAGTGGTTGCGGGGCCCCCGGATGCCCAGGGTGACCATCTTGGTGGGGTCGAAGCCCTCCATTTCATAGATGCGGTGCATGGGGCAGCAGCGGGCCAGCTTTTCCTCGCCGAAGGTATCCATGTTGTCCATGTGGGCGTCAAAGTGGATCAGGCCGATCTTGCCGGGCTTGCGGCTGACCTGCTCCTTCATCAGGGGGTAGGTGATGGAATGATCCCCGCCGAATACCACCGGGAAGCAGCCCGCGTCCAGGATCTCCCCATAGCGCTGGCCCATGGCGGCAAAGGTGAAGTCGTAATCCCCATTGCGCACGGCGGTATCCCCATAGTCGCCGCCGGAAAGGTGATCGAAAATATCGATATCCAGCTCCGGCAGGAAGCCGCTGTACCGCACCGAGGCGGTACGGATGGTTTTGGTGGCCATTTCGCACATGGTGTAATTGCCCCAGGTGCAAATACCCTCCCAGGGCACCCCCAGGAACACCACGTCATGGCCGGGCAGCTCCGCCTTGGCCTAGATTTTGGGCAGGCCCATAAAGGTTGGCGTTCCGCTATAAATTTCAGGGTTTTTGATACCGGGCACATAACATACCGGCTTGTTTTTCATATAGCTGGCCTCCTTGATAAAGAAATGAATCATGCGTTTGCCTGCAAATCGGCGAATGGGGGATATTTACATTAGATACGGCAGCTTGATTATAATACATATGCAGGCACCGAAACAAGCCCTTTTGAAAAAAATCCAATTCTCAGGTGGTTTTTTTGCTATAGGCCCTTGTAATCCCCCTGGCCTTATGCTAGAATATTCACCATAGATTTACTATATAGGTAATTCTTTCTGATATTTTTTCTCTTTTTTCTTTATGTGTAATTGTATAAATTTGAAACTCAAATTTGATGTTTATTCATTTTTGCAGCTTTCATGCTTATAATAACCTTCATTTTTTAACCTTAATCTTTAACGAAATTTATATAAAGTTTTTGAAAGGAGGCGATGTGTGCAGGGCTGTTCCCGCAACAGTTTCCCTGGGTTGCACGGCTTCCAGCCCCTCTGCTTTCCTTCCGGCCCAGCGGCCCCGGTTTCAGGTTGGGCCAGCTGGTTTGCCCCACCTACGCCTGTTTGGACGAAAGCCGCGCCCATGCTTCTTGCATCCTTGGGCCGGCCCGCGGGAGACGGATACGGCGCCTTTTCCCCCGCCAGGTTCATTTTCTTCCGCCCGGCGCTTCCGCCCGTTTGGCCGGCAAGCTGCCCCGGCGGCCCACTTCCCTGTTCCCAAGCGATTACAACATTATAAAAGGAGGCACATCCATGCGCAGTACGAAAGTCATCTTAGCAATTCTGTTGTCCATCGCCATGCTTTTTGCCTGTACCGGTTGCGGCGAAAAGGAAGTAACCGAGTATGTCATCGGCTTTGTCGGACCCCTGACCGGCGCTTCCGCCCAGGATGGGCAGGACGCCCTGGAGGGTGCCCAGCTTTACGTGGATCAGATCAACGCCGCCGGCGGCATCGACGGCATCCCTCTGACCCTGAACGTGCAGGACGACAAGGGCGACCCCAAGGAGGCGGCCATCGTGGCCAACATGCTGGCCCAGGATGAATCCGTATTGGCCATCGTAGGCCACTACAACAGCTCCTGCACCTTGGCCGGCGCCCCTATTTATAATGAAGCCGGCGTAGCGGCCATTGCCTATGGTTCCTCCTCCCCGGCTGTGACCGAAGCCGGCCCCTACATCTACCGCACCATCCCCTCCGACGATGTGGGCGGACGTATGGTAGCCCAGTGGGCCTTTGCAGACCTTTCTCCCACCAAGGCGGCCATCGTATATGAAAACAACGACTATGGCCTGGGCACCGCCACCATCTATAAGGAGGAGTGCGAAGCCGCCGGCGTCGAGGTGGTAGCCTATGAAAACTACATCCCCGACGAGACCACGGACTTCACCACCATGCTCACCAAGATCAAGGAGAGCGGCGCTGAGGTGATGCTGCTGGCCACCCTCTACAACGAGACCGCCATGTTTGCCAAGCAGGCCCAGCTTCTCGGCTTAAGCCTCCCCATGTACGGCGTGGACGCCCTGTATCAGCCGGCGCTGATCGAGCTGGGCGGCGACGCGGTGGAGGGGCTGACCATTTCCGCCTTCTTCTCCATGGACAATCCCGATCCTGCGGTGCAGGAATTTGTGGAAGCCTTCCGGGCGAAATACGATTCCGATCCCGCCACCTATCACGCCTATGCCTATGACGCCACCATGTGCATCGTGGAGGCCCTGAAGGCCAGCGGCCCCGACCGGGAGAAGATCAACGAATATCTGACCACCCTCACTGGCGTAAATGGCGCCAGCGGCGTCAATAGCTTTGACGAGAACGGCGACGTGCTCAAAGACGCCATCCGCATCGTCATCCAGGACGGCAAGTTCAACGTAGTTCAATAATTCCCGGCTTAGGCCGCACGTTTCCCACAACAACAGCAATTTGTACATCAGGAAGCGGCGGCAGGCGCCGCCGCTTCCCCATGGAAGGATGGTTCAATGTTTGCGCAACAACTTATCAACGGCTTGACCATCGGCTGCGTGTACGCGCTGATCGCGGTGGGCTATTCGATGGTCTATGGCATTTTACGCATCGTCAATTTCGCCCATGGCGACATCTTCATGATGGGCGCCTTCTTCGGCCTGATCCTCACCCAGGCCATGGGCGTTTCGGTTCTGATCACCTTCCCGCTGGCTTGTTTGTGCACGGCCGTATTGGGCATGGCCATCGAGCGCTTCGCCTACCGGCCCATCTGGGGCGGCGGCAACACCAGCCGTATGGCTGCCCTGATCTGCGCCATGGGCGTCTCCATCATGCTGCAAAACCTGGCGCAGCTGATCTTCGGCACGGAGACCCACCCCTTTTCCGGCACGGACATCCAGCTGGTCACCTATAATTTCGGCTCCGTCACCGTGACCAACCTGCAATTCATCATGCTGGGCCTCACGGTGGCCCTGATGGTCGCCCTGCTGCTGCTGGTCTACAAGACCAAGTTCGGCGTGGCCATGCGGGCCACCTCCAACAGCCTCAACACCGCCCGCCTGCTGGGCATCAACACCAACCTGATCATCTCGGTCACCTTTGCCATCGGCTCCATCCTGGCCTGCGCCTCCGGCTTGATGGTGGGCGTATACTTTGACGCCGTGTTCCCCACCATGGGCTATAGCTACGGCATCAAGGCCTTTGCCGCGGCGGTATTGGGCGGCATCGGCAGCCTGCCCGGGGCCATGGTGGGCGGCCTGACCATCGGGCTGATCGAATCCCTGGGCGCGGCCTACATTTCCTCGGGCTACCGCAACGCCTTTGCCTTCGGCATCATGATCATCGTATTGATCTTCCGGCCGGGCGGCATTTTCGGCAAGGCGACCCGGGAGAAAGTATAGGAGGTTCCCCATGATCGATAAAATCCTAAGCAAGCTTCCCCCCCGCGGTACCCCCCAGTACGTCCGTACAAAGCGGATCACCCTCATCGTAGCCGCCATTCTATTGCTGGGCCTGCCCTGGGTGGTCACCAATAAATACTATATCCACATCCTGATCTCCGTGGGCCTCTACAGCATCCTGGCCCTGAGCCTGAACCTGGTCACCGGCTACGCGGGGCAGCTTTCCTTCTGCCACGTGGCCTTCTACGGGATCGGCGCCTATACCGGGGGCCTGCTGATGCTCCGGCTGGGGGTCTCCTTCTGGCTGGCCATCCTGGCCGGCGCGCTGATGGCCGCCTTCTTCGGCCTGATCCTGGGCCTGCCCACCCTGCGGCTGCGGGGGGACTATCTGGCCATTGTCACCCTGGGCTTTGGGGAGATCGTCCGCCTGGTGCTCATCAATTCCACCGAGCTTACCCGGGGGCCCCTGGGCCTGCCCGGCATCCCCAGCCCCAACCTGTTCGGCTATCAGTTCAGCGGCCGGGTCCCCTATTATTACCTGATCCTGGCCTTCCTGCTGCTGACCCTGTTCTTGATGCGGCGCATCACCAATTCCGGCATCGGCCTGTCCATGCTGGCGGTGAAGCACGACGAGATCGCCGCCGAATCCATCGGCATCGCCCCCATAAAGTATAAGCTGCTGGCCTTCGTGCTTTCCGCCGCCTTTGCCGGCGCTGTAGGCGTATTTTATGCCAGCTATGTTTCCTTCATCAGCCCGGACACCTTCGTTTATACCGACTCGGTCACCATCCTGGCCATGGTGGTGCTGGGCGGCATGGCCAGCCTGCCCGGGGCGGTGCTGGGCGCCCTGGTGCTCTCGGCGGTGCCGGAGATTCTCCGGGCCATCAACGACTACCGCATGGTGCTCTACGGCCTGCTGATGGTGCTGATGATGATCTACCGGCCCCAGGGCTTCTGGGGGATGCAGCGGCGGCTGAAGAACGCCTACAAGTATTCGGTAGGAGGGAAAGACCATGCCTAATATCCTGGAGGTAAAGGATGCCACCATCCGATTTGGCGGCCTGACCGCGGTGGATCACGTATCCCTGCACCATACCGGCCAGGAGATCCTCTCCCTGATCGGCCCCAACGGCGCAGGCAAGACCACCTTCTTCAACCTGCTCACCGGCATGTACATGCTGGACGAGGGCTCTATCACCTTCATGGGCCAGGACATCTCCAAGGCCAAGCCCCATGAACGGGTCCGCGCCGGCATTGCCCGCACTTTCCAGAACATCCGCCTCTTCTCCGAGCTGACGGTGCTGGAAAACCTGATGCTGGCCCATCCCGCCTGCAACCAGGAGCGGCTTTTGCCCGCCATCCTCATGGGCAAGGGGCTGCGGGCCTCCCGCAAGCGGGTGGTGGAGGATTGCGAAGCCATCCTGGAAGCGGTGGGCTTGCAGGACCTGGAAGGCCAAATGTCCACCAGCCTGCCCTATGGCAAGCAGCGGCTGCTGGAAATCGCCCGGGCTTTGGCCACGGACCCCAAGCTGGTGCTGCTGGATGAGCCCGGCGCGGGCATGAACAACGTGGAAAAGGACGAGCTGACCGCCGTGATCTACCACATGACCCACAAGATGAACAAGCATGTGCTGCTGATCGAGCACGACATGCGGTTCATTATGAATATATCCGACCGGATCGTGGTGCTGGATTACGGCAAGAACATCGCGGAAGGCGTACCCGAGGAGATCCAAAATAACCAGGACGTGATCGAGGCGTATCTTGGCAAGACCAAGTTCTTCGAGGAAATGGACGAATTGGAGCATCCCCATGGGCAGGCGCCGGATGGAAGCGGAGGTCGATAGGATGCTAGAAATCAAGGATCTGCATGTTCATTACGGGGTGATCCCCGCCCTCAAGGGCATTTCCCTACACATTGAAGAGGGGGAAGTGGTATCCATGATCGGCGCCAACGGCGCAGGCAAAACCACCACCCTGCATACCATTTCCGGCCTAAAGCGGCCCACCTCCGGCCAGGTGACCTTCCAGGGTCAGGATATCACCAAGACCCCCGCCCAGAATATTGCCCGGCTGGGTATCTGCCAGATCCCGGAAGGCCGGGGGGTTTTCAACAACCTGACGGTGGTGGAAAACCTATACCTGGGGGCTTACCTGCGCAAGGATAAAGCCGGGATCGAAGCGGACGCCGAATGGGCCTATTCCGTGTTCCCCCGGCTGCGGGAGCGGCAAAAGCAACGGGCCGGCACCCTGTCCGGCGGCGAGTTGCAGATGCTAGCCATGGCCCGGGCCATGATGTCCCGTCCCAAGCTGCTGCTGATGGACGAGCCTTCCATGGGCCTATCCCCCATCCTGGTGGATGAGATCTTCCGCACCATCATCAAGCTGAACCGGGAGCGGGGGGTCACCATCCTGCTGGTGGAGCAAAACGCCCAGATGGCCCTGTATGTATCCAACCGGGCCTATGTAATGGAGACCGGGGAAATCACCACCTCCGGCTCCGCCCAGGACCTGCTCCACAACGACGATATCAAAAAAGCCTACCTGGGGATCTAAGCCCCGACCACATGGATGCGACCCCTACCGGACCCCTCCCACGGGGCCCCATAAGGGCTCTACGAAACCAACCGGCACGGCAACCGGCGCCCCCAAGGCAGCCGGTTGCTTTTTTATCCCTTTGCACAAAAAGAAGGCGGCAGTATATGCTGCCGCCACCGTTTGTCGAAAAAGCGGCGCAACGCCGCTTTTTCGAGACTTCCATGGCGCCCTTGCGCCTACGGCGCGGGCAGGGAGCCATGCAGGGAAACCCTTGCTACGCAAGGCTTTTTGCGGATTTGCCGTACACCCCCAGGGGGCCTTCTCTTGTCCCTTCGGGACAATTCACCTTGCGCCGCCAAAGCCGATGAAAGCCTCCGGGGGGCAAAGCCGAGCGCCGCCAGTGGCGGGAGGAGCGAGGCGGAAGCCCAGTGAGCAAGGGAGCGCCAGGAAGGCCCCACGGGCCGACGCAGCGCGACCTTTGCGAACTGCATTGCGTCCCCGAACCCCCAAAGGTTTCTCGGCAGCCTGAGGCGGCAGTATACGCTGCCGCCAGCCTTCCCATCAGCTTGCTTTCTTGGTTTCCCCGCCGGGGGCAAGGGAACTATACAGGGTGATCCGGTCCGGCACATAGCTCATGCTCAGCCACCGTTCCCCATCGGACAAAAGGTTGACGATGGAAACATAGTCCTGGCCCTGGTTCTCCTCCCACTGGGTCTCCACCAGGGAAAACCCAGCCTGCTGTAAGGTATCCAGATAGTCCTCATACCCGGCTTCGTCAACGCCCACCAGGCTGACGCTGCAATGGCCGCGTTCCGTATCCACCATGGCCCAGTCCACCCTGCCGGGCGGTATGGGCAACCCTTCCGTATAGGCGTTCTGGGGCCACGTCCCCGGCTCTAAAAGCAGGACGCCTTGGGTGGGAACGCTGTTAACATCCTGCCCGGCATCGGTTTGCCCGGCTGTCTGGCCGCAGCCATTTAGGGAAAGGGCCAGCAACAGGGCCCATAGGATCATATAGCGTTTCATCGTTGTCCCCTGTTTTTACCAACCGCCCGGAGGATAAAGGCCAGGGCCCCGCAGACAAAGACGATCCCGATCCCCAGCAGGATGCCCGGCGTGTGAATGCCCAGCCCCCCTGTCACCTGGATATTGGTCATGGCGTCCGCCTGGCCGATGGCATCCGCCGGCGTTTGGGAAAGCTGCCCGGCGGCATAGCCGGCAAACGCGGCGGCTGCAACGACCAAGCAGAGCAAGCCTGCCAGGAGCTGCTTTCGCTTCTTTCCCCTTACTGGGTCCACGCCCAATTGCTCGGCCGTGCTGTTTGCAAATTCCTTGGGCGTTCCCAAACGTTGGATCACCTGCGCTTCGGTTTCGCCATGCTCCAAGGCGGAGGCAAAGGCCTCCTGTAGATCCCGCAAGATCTCCCTTTTCCTGTTGCGGGGTACCTTCAGTTCCTTTTCCACCTGTCGGATATATTGTTCTTTCATTCCCGTCCCTCCGATTGTTGATACGCCTGTATAAAGCCGTTGACGCAGGCTTCATAGCCGGCCCAGAATCCCATCAGTTCCTCCAAGACCGCCCGCCCTTTAGGGGTAAGGGAATAGTACTTTTTCGCCCCCCCATTGGCAGCGGCCCGGGCGATCCGGCACTGGATCAGCTCCGCCTCCTGCAGCCGGTACAAAAGGGGATACACCGTCCCCTCCTTGGCATAGCCCAAAATGGCGGCACTCTGGTTTAATTGGCTGATAATTTCATAGCCATAGGTCTCCTCCCGGCCGATCAGGCACAGGAGGATCATTTCCAGCGCCCCTTTCTTAAATTGCTGTACATACCGGTTATCCATACCCTATCGCCTCGCTTTAGTGTTGCTATTTAGTATAACTATGTAGTAAAGCTATTATATCCCCTTTGGGCGGGGATGTCAATAGGCCATCCACAAGAATCCAAACCCGCAACCTGTTGCAGCCCTGGGCAGGCCCCAGAAGGCCTTGCCCTTGGGTTGCGCCCCCGCGGATGGCGGCGTTCACAGGGCGTTCTGCGGCCGGCTTTGGCCCTACGCTCTTAAAGGGCGGGGGATTCCTCTTGAAGTTCCGTCACCTGCTCCAACGGGATGGTCGTCCCGTCCTCCAAAACCAGCAGCCCCCGATCCGCCAGCACCCCCCGGATCCGGCCCATAGCTGTTCGGTAAGCGCCCCCGTCCTTTTTCGCATCCGGTTGAAAATAGACCACCGCCACCCTGGGGCTCCCGCTGCCCAGGGCCAGGAGCCGCCGCAGTTGGGCGTCCAGTTCCTGCTGCCGCTGGGGGTCCAGTTCCCGCCGGGGTTCCGTATGCCTGGCCGTCTCCCGGATGGCGTCCCCATACCCGGCCAGGGCGGAAAAGGGGGCGAATTGGGCCGCCCGGTTCCGGCGGGACATGGGAGGATGCTTGGCGGAAACGTGCCGGGGCAAGCCCAGTATGTCATCATAGGGGCCCTTCATGCCTTATGCCCTCCGATCTGCCGGTTCCGCTCCATGGCGGTAGCCCCTTCCCGCAGGCTGGCGCCCCGCAGGATGGCGTTGTTCCCATATTTGTGCCGGATATCCAGCACCGCCTGCTGGGCCTGCCGCTCCCGCTCCAAGGCCGCCGCCTCCCTTTCCCGACGGCGCTGGGCCGCCGCCTGGTCCGTAAACAGATCCAGCTGCTCATACCCCTCCTGACTTTCCGCCTCCCCCTCCGGCTGCACCTGAAGGGCCGCCAGGTTGAGCCTGCGCACCAATAGGCCGGGGTCCACCGTCCCATCGAAGATCTCCAACACCGCCTGTACCAGCAGCCGGGCGGAAGCGGTGGGCCGCTCCAAAGCGGCGTGTCCGTGGGCGGGCTTGGGAACAGGGCGGCCGTAATGATCCATGCACACCGGCCCGGCATAGCCCCGGCGCTGGGTCAGGTTTTCCCGGTCATAGCCTACCTGCAGGGCCACTTGCCTTGCCACCAGCCCCTGCTCCAGCAAGGACAGCGCCAGGGCTTCCCCCATCTCCCGCACCACCAGCCGGGCTTTTTCAAAAGGATAGGCATTGGCCAGCACCTGGCCGGAGCCCAGGCTGCGGTGATCCGGCCTATAGGCTTTGATGTCCTGCATGGTGCAGGGCTCCCAGCCCCAGGCGTGGTCGATGAGCAATTCCGCGTTCACCCCAAAGAGGCGGTACAGAAGCCCTTCATTATAATAGTCCCCCGGCCCTCCCAGGGAACACCGGGCAATGTCCCCCATGGTATACAGGCCCACCCCTTCCAGCTTCTTGGCATAGCCCCGGCCCACCCGCCAGAAATCCGTCAAGGGGCGATGGGTCCACAACAGCCGCCGGTAATCCATTTCGTTCAGCCTTGCGATCCGCGCCCCGTTTGCATCCGCGGGCAGGCGCTTGGCCTGGATGTCCATGGCTACCTTGGCCAGGTATAAATTTTCCCCAATGCCGGCGGTGGCGGTAAGCCCCGTCTCCTCATAGACCGCCAGCAGCATATCCCTAGCCAGCTGTTCCGGGGTGCGCCTGTAGGCGGCCAGATAGTCCGTCACGTCCAAGAACACCTCGTCGATGGAATATACATGGATATCCTCCGGAGCGATATACCGAAGATATATGCCATAGACCCGCTGGCTATATTGGATATACAGCGCCATGCGGGGCGGGGCCACCAGATAGTCCAGGGCCAAGTCCCTTTGCGCCTGTAGGGCCCGGCTGTCCCAGCTGGCCCCCGCCAGCCGCCGGCCCGGCGCCTGGGCCCGGCGCTGGGCGTTGATGGCCTTCACCTGCTCCGCCACCTGAAACAGCCGGGGCCTGCCGGGGATGCCATAGGCCTTCAGGGCGGGGGATACCGCCAGGCAAATGGTCTTTTCCGTGCGGGCCGCATCCGCCACCACCAGGTTGCAGGTCAACGGGTCCAGCCCCCGCTCCACACACTCCACCGACGCATAGAAGGACTTTAGGTCAATGGCCATATAGATCCGCCCCGGCATTCCTCCACACCTCTTTCCCGCTAGCAATAATAGAACAAATGTTTTCTTCTATTCTACCATACCCATTTCCCTTTTGCTAGTCCCCGGATATATTTTCCTAGGCCCCAACCCCGCCTGGCATTTTTCCGGGTTCCCATGGCCGGCTCCCCCATCCTAAGCCCTCCGGCTTCCGCCGCGGCCAAGCCAAAGCCGGCCTTTTGGCTTGCGCCAAAAGGCCGGCTTTGGCTGTCGAAAAAGTGGCTTGCGCCACTTTTTCGAGGTTTTCATAGCTCCCTTGCGCCTACGGCGCGGCCAGGGAGCTATGCAGAGAAACCCTTGCTACGCAAGGCTTTTTGCGGATTTGCCGTACACGCCGCCAAATCCGATTATAGCCTCCGGGGGCTGCGGCCCCCGAACCCCCAAGGGTTTTTCGACAGGCAGAGCCGGCCTTTTGGCTTGCGCCAAAAGGCCGGCTTCTATGCTTTTTTGGGTTTCCCTTTTGGGGGTGGTTCCCGGGTCCCAGCCGGGGCGGGGCGATCCCGGGGGTGCGAACGCCGCGGCCGGGAAAAAGCCTATGCCTGCTGCCGGATCTCCTCCAGGGGCATACCGCCCATCATCAAGCCCATTTCCTCCACCGTGGTTTCCTCTGGCTTAACGATGCCCATGATCCTGCCTTCGTACATATGCGGGAGCCGCTCCGCTATGGTAACGGAAAAGCTGCCTATCCCTTATACGATGGCCGTTTTAATCAGGCTGGGGTCCGCCTCCAGCCTATGGATCTCCCGGATCAAATGGCGGCACATTTTTTCCTGATCCTCTGGCAAATTTCCCCGTATATGCGCCGGAACGAAGTCATGGAGGCCATCATATACGCAGGCAAAGCCATGGAGTTGCTTGAGCAATGCCAGTTCTTCCTGTAGCGTCTCCAATTCGTCAGCTGGGTGAAAGCTACCGTGCAACATATCCTGATATAAGAGGGATTCCCGGTGGATAAAAAGGGAAAAATTACAGATCCGCTTTGGCATAGTCCGGTTAAAAAAGCCTGCTAGGGCGGCGGCATTTTCCTGCCAACGGCCCCGTCCGCAAATCCCCGTCATAATGTGGGCATCGTATTCGATCCCGGCCCCATGAAGCCTTTGTATGGCCAATTCCGCCTCAGCAAGGGTATTGCCCTTATCCTGTTTAAGGAGCACATCCTCCAGGCCGCACTCTATGCCTAGATATAGATCCGTCAGTTTCAGCTTTTGAAGCGCCGCAAGTTCCGCATCGGATTTGCTAAGGATGTTTCTTACATGGGCATCCATGCTTACAGAACACAATCCAGGAAATGCCTCACAGCACCAGTTCAGAATGGTAGCCAAGTGGGAAGCGGGCAAGGAAAAGGCGTTTCCGTCCCCTAAAAATATACGTTGCGGATTACCGCCCAAGTTAACGATCCGATCAATTTCCGCCTTTACAAGATCCAAGGGCAAAATTCTATACGTTAAATGCTTAAACAGCATACAAAACCGGCAGCGGTTATGGGAACAGCCCACAGCCACAGGGAGCATAAAGCTTCCCCGTTCCATGGGGCTACGGCATATTTGTCCCTCATAATTCACGATGGTCCCTCCCTTCCCCAGTATCATAAGTATAGACCATGGCGTACTACAAATTCAAGGTGCGCAGGAGGAGGCTTTCCCTCCCTTGCGCTAGAAGCCCCCTTGATCCTCCCAGTTCCAGCGTACTAGACCGGGCCGGATAATTATCCGGAAACCAGGCCGCAGCATGGATGCGGAACTGGGGCATGCCGGATGATCGCTATGCCAGGGCCTGAAGCCGCAAAAGGAAGCCGCTGCGATTCTTCTCGCGCCCAACAACGGCCAAGAGTCTTGCCAGCGAATGGCCAAAATCCAAGGATGGCAAACCCATCTGGATACAATAAGATGGCCCCAACCTTATACTGTAGGCAAGCTCCGATGATCCTGCATCCGGCCCGCATCTTTTCCCACCGTCTCGGCGCGGTGGTAAAAAGTCCCATCAAACCTGTCTACTATTTTCCTGGCATCAATCTAAAATGGGCTGTGGAAAGGACTTTTATATTTGTCGTTTGTTAGTTAAAATGCTTTCCGGGATCGGGACGCTGTTCCCCTTAGATAGGCCATTCCCTGCTTGTGACACACCGTTTTAAACCGTAAACGGAACCATGTCCATGGTGTTTGTTTCGCTAGAGAAAACTTTATGCAAAAATGATTTGAGAACAAGTTGCCTGTGGGTATTTATCTTCAAATTTACAGCCGAGGCTGGGCTTGGCAAGGAAGTTAAATGTATTAGTAGAAAAAATCAGGAAACAGCATCTTTTTTAATAAAATCTGGAAAAATATATTATTGAAATAATATGATATTTATGTCTATAAATATTCATATCCCATTTCATAAATTCATACTTCGTTCAAATATATATGGTAAACTATTCAAAACCCCATCAAAAAAGAGGTGCCCCCATGGTCAAATTCCTTTCCCTGCTGTTCTGCCTTCTTCTGCTTGGGGGCTGTGTCGCTCCGGCAGAGCGGGGGCAGCCCCCTGCCGCCACGGAAGCGGCTGCGGCTACGCCTGTCCCCACGCCTGACGTAACGCCTTCCCCAACCTTCACGCCCCGGCCCACGACCTTTGCGGCCATGCATACCCCTAGCCCTACTTATTCCGGCTCAGGATATCGCACGCCTCCTCCTGTCCCCGTACAGTATTTTGAACCGGAAGAAGGGGAGAAGATCCTTTTTTCGGAAGCGTTTTCCACTTACCCTATTCCCTCCATGGATGATGCGCTTACCTTAGCGGGAGAACCCATGACTGCGGCGCAGCTATGGGACTTGGCTTATTCCCTTGCGGATATTCCCTTGCGCCGCCTTTCCGATACGCTTGCTGAATATGGACTGGAGACGAACTATGTCGCGCCGCTGGATGAAGTGACCCTTAATGGCACTCCCTCCTGTATGCGGATCCTGGATGACCGATATATGTATATGTGTCTATGGATTCCAAACAATGGGAAGATGGGCCTGTTCTTCCGTAGGGAAGGAAATATGTTCGTACCCTTGTCCATGATGGATAGTGCCTTTGACAATACGGATGTGGTAAACTTTCTGTACTTTGCGGGGCAGCCTTGGATGGTCTACCATATAAACGGTCATGGTACCGGCTTTGGCGTCGAACATACTTATTGGTTCAACATAGAAAATGGCCGGGAAGAATTATTCTATTATGACGATTTCCTTCTCGCAGAAACCGCAGGGCCGGATTGCTATAAAATGGAGCAATATGGCACTTTATCCTATACGCCCATGGAGGGGACGGAAGACCCCTATCTCAGCCTGATTATCCTCCTGGAGCTGGAAGCGAAATATTGGGATATCGCCGAGGAGGGCGATCTTTTGGTGGCCGCGCCGGAGCCCGACCTGTTTATGGGGCAGGTGAAGATGAATCTGTATTATGATCCGGATACCTGCCAATTCTATGTCCGCATCCCGTTGGAAGCGGTTCCCATTGCGGCGTGGAGTGAGATCGAGTCCATGTGGCGGTATTATTTTGGGGAAGAGCTTCAGACGCTTTTACAGGAGGGCGACTACTTCCAACAGCAGTGGGCCGCCACGTTTTTTGAGGACGACGCACAATAACGGATCCGCCAAAGGAGGCCAAGTATGAAATCTTTCGCCCTTCCTCTGCTCCTGTGCCTGCTCCTGCTCACGGGCTGCACTGCACCAGCGGAGCAGGTGCAGGTTGTCGCCTCCCATCCGGTGTCGCCCATCGCTACGGTGACGGCATTGCCTACTGTGACCCCTGCGCCTCATAGCACATCCATGCCTACGCCAAAGATCCCCGTAGCCGATACGGATGATTATGAATTCCTACCCGGGCCTTTTCTCCCGCTGCAGGAAACGGAGAATGTATTTTTTCTATGGCCTGCTGAAGCCATCACATCTACCCTGACCGGCACAGCAGTAAGCTATACGGTATTGGAGACGTTTGCGGAAGAGGTGGCAGCGAAGCAATTGCTTGCGGCAGACCTGGCGGGGGCCTTGCAAGCCGTCGGCGCAGATGCGGATTTTCCCCCCTATGGTTATAGTTACGGAGACTACAAGATTGTGGATTGGGCATGGATAGATGAATTGGAAGGCTCTTATGGGCGCCTGCATTTGCTTCTGGAATACAATAAGGGGATTGATCTGTTTTTTCGGCGTCATGGGGATGATGATACGCCCCTGTATATCAAGGATCACGAAAGGCTACTGGGGCTTTTTCAATTTGCCGGCCAGGACTGGGCGCTGTATACAGATCATGCTACAGGTAGCGGATATATGTCCATTTCTGTATACTGGTACAACCTATCTACCTGCCGGATGGAATTAGCCCTTGACTATGATTTACTGAATAGCTGGGCCAAAACCAACGAAGAAGGCTATGACGCCTATGAAACCAAGCGCATACAGGTTTTAGGAGTAAATCCTGTGGAAAATGGAACGGACAGCTATTTGGAAGTTGCGGTGCATCTACAGCTCGAGGCGGAATACTGGGATCGGAAGGAGGACCGGGAGGTGGTCGAACTCGCCCCTGAACCGGATACCTTTGCAGCAGAAACCAAACTGCGGCTCTACTATGATCAACAGGCCCAGGCATTCTATACCCGAGTTATGCCGGAGTCCTGCCCCCTGGTCAACGGCATGTCCGATTCCATGTGGCGGTATTATTTCGGGGAAGAGCTTCAGACGCTTTTGCAGGAGGGCGATTACTTCCAGCAGCAATGGGCTGCCACATTTTTTGAGGACGACGCACAATAACGGATCCGCCAAAGGAGGCCAAGTATGAAATCTTCCGCCCTTTCCCTGCTCCTGTGCCTGCTCCTGCTTGGGGGTTGCTCGGTCCCCGCAACCCAGGTACAGGCGGCCCCTACGCCTGCTGCATCGCCTACTGCTACGCCTTCCCCCGCGCCCACGGCAACCCCGGCGTTTGCGGTTCCGGAATGTCTCGACCCGCTGGGCGTCACCAAAGACCCGGAACTTAGGACGGAACCGGCCATCCATATGGCAGAAAAATACGGGGCCCAGGCTCCTGTGCTGCCGGACATATATGAGGGCCCCGGCTATATCCTGGGGGCCCTGGAAGCGCGCCTGATCATTAAAACGGAAAACGGCAAGGTGACCCAGGTTGCAGCCAGGCAAACGAAAGATGCAAGATATTCTTCCTCCTTTAAGGAAGTATATCTTTCCATCGTCGAAGAGCTGGGGCTGCCGGATGAAGCGCTGGGAACGGATATATACCGCAATCGAGCCTTTGTCCCGATTTCTCCCGACAGCGTGCTGGAGCACCCCACTGAAATAAAAGCCCGCTGGTATTTGGAGGACCGCATCCTGGAGTTTGGGGAGCCCGTATATGGGAATTTCCCCATGTATTGGTATCTTGCCGTCTATACGGATGAGTTGGATCGTTTTTCCATATATGGCTATGATCGAGCGAACGATTGCTGCCCCCACGATGCAGGGACATACTATGATCCCTTGGGGATCTATAAGGACCCGGAGCTTTTTACGGCAGATGCGGAAACCATCCTGGAAAGATATGGCGCCCAGGAGACCTATCAGCATCTGGTAGAAAGTACCAGTTATGGCGAATACCCCTATCCTTTTTATTACATAAAGGACGGCTTGGAGATAATGGAGGTGCCGGCATTTCTGGAATTTTACATTCATTTTTCGCCTTATGACCGGCTCATCTCCCAAGAGAATACGGTCCGATATGCGGATTATTATTTGCTGTTGCAGGATGAGACCCCGGCGGAGATCTGCCAGCTATATACCACCATGGCAGAATTGCTGGATACCGTAGCCGAGAGAAACGACTTTCATCCCATGGATGAAGATCTTCCCTGGACGATCTATGATGAAGAACTATATGAATCCTATGCCGGCGTAAACCTACACTGGCGTATTGGCGAATTTAACCCCATATTTCTTGCCTATTGTTATCCGGGGGCTGATAATTCGCTTGATTTTATAACTAGAAAGTATCAGGTGCCCCGGTATATTCGTCTTTCTTACGAATTAAGCATAATGCCATGATTTGCTGAGGTGCCCCATGATCAAATTTCTTCCCCAGCTCCTGTGCCTGCTTCTGCTTGGGGGGTGCGCCGCCCCGTCGGCAGCTGAATCGGCTATGGCTGCGCCGGCCGCTGCACCAACGGAAAACCTGGCACACACGTCCTCATTGGAGCCCTTGCCCACGCCGGATAGGAGCACGCCCCTTCCTACCGATAGGCTGGATCGTCCCTCTAGCATTCCGATTGCCACGCCGTCGTCCCCTTATCCGGAAGTCTACGTCCGGGAAATGGCCTTGCAAAACGATGGGGAGCCCTTTTATCTTGCCGGTACGGAGCTTTGCCCCGTTGGTGAATTGACGCAGCACACCGCCTCCCTTTTTGGCGGTCTGTGGACCAAAGTTCAAGTGGAGGCCCTGGGTGCTGCTATTGTCGGAAGTAAGGTTCCTTTAAAAGAGTTACCGGAAGCCTTAGCGGTATTTGGATTAGAGACCGAGGGGGCACTCTTTTCAGCAGATGAAGCGATCGATGGCTGGGAATGTACCGAGGTGTTCCAAGGGGATTATCTGCATGTAAGCTTGGAAATAGAATGGTATTCGGGAAACGTAAGCTTGTTTTTTCAACGTACAGCAGAAGGGTATATTCCCTGGAGCCTGGTAGATCATGCAACGACAAGGGTGGGGGGATATAGCTTCCTCCGCTTTGCAGGCCAACCCTTCATGGTATATGCTTGCGGAGGCTGGGGGTCCGGGTATCATAACTATAGAACCTATTGGTATAATTTATCCACCAGGGCGGTAGAGCTTTGCTATATGCATTCCTTTTACGATGAATATAACGTAGCTGAAAACGTATTTCAATTTCAAGAAAGAGTCGTAGAGCAAGCCATCCCTGTCGAAAGCAAAGAAGCAAGCTATGTGGAGTTGAACGCCTGTTTGCAGCTGGGCGCCGTCTATCGTAACCAGGTAGAAGGAGGAGACATTCTGCAATATGCACCGGAACCGGATATCTTTGCGGCAAAGGCACCCATTCACCTTTTTTATGATCCCTCTGCCAATGCATTTTATTTGCGGACTCCTCCGGAAGCCTATCCCCTTTATAGCGAAACCGACAAGGCGGTCTTGCGCTTCTACTTCGGGGAGCAGCTTCAGGCCCTTTCCCGTGAGGGCGACGACTTCCAACAGCAATGGGCCGCCACGTTTTTCGAGGACGATACGCGATAAATGATCCGCCAAAGGAGGCCAAGTATGAAATCTTTCGCCCTTCCCCTGCTCCTGTGCCTGCTTCTGCTCGTGGGTTGCGCCGCTCCGGCGGAGCGGGTAGATGCAGCCTCTACGCCTAGTCTACACGACGCCAGCCCATCTACAGCCCCTCCCGAGCAAGCGCAAGCCATACGCTTGCCGGCATCCATTGACCCGATAGGGTTTACCCGTGATCCCGATGTTTTGCAGATGGACATTGCCGATTTGGCAGCAAAATATGGGGCCAAGGACCCGACCATGCCTGATTTATATGAGATCCCCGGTTATGTTTTGGGAGATTATGAAGCGCGCCTCTTTATCCAGGCGAATGCAGGCAATGTGCGTCAAATCGTGGCCGCACAAACCCAGGAAGTCCCCACTTCCGCTTTTGAAGGCGTGTATCTTTCTATGGTGGAGGAACTGGGCCAGCCGGACGAAGCCTTTGGGGCGAATTCCTATTGCGAATTTGTTTCGATCGCGCCGGACAACTTGCTGACGCATACGGGGGAAGTGATGGCGCGCTGGTATTTGGAAGATCGAATTTTCGAAATTGGGGAGGAAATCGTTGGGAGCCAGCCGTCGAAGTGGTATGTTGCGGCTTATGTAGACCGGCTGGATCACCGAACAATCTACGCCTATCCTTTTGGCAATGACTGCTGTCCCCATGGCGCATCCACATATTTCGACCCCTTGGGTATTTATCACGACCCGGAACTCTTTACTGCCCAAGCGCAAACCATTCTTGCTGACTACGGGGCGCAAACAGTTTGCGCTACGGATTTAAAACGCACCGCTCCATCCGAAGCTCCGGCGCCTGCAAGCTATGTGGTAGACGGCTTAAATATACTGGATCATGCCGCATTTCTTGTCTTTTACCCGGTCAGCGAATCGGATCCACGCATAGCCAAAGGCCGATATTGCATTCCATTAGATGATGCATCGCCACAGGATGCCATGGTTTTGTTTCAGGCTTTGCAACGAACATTGGATACGGCTTTGGGGGCGGAAAACCGGCGGGAACGCCTGGAGGATATCGATATAAATAACTCGCAGCGGTATATTGACGGCATGTTTTCACTTCACTGGGCTATAGAGGACGGTTCACAGGAACTATCTTTGATCTATACTGGACAGGGGGATAGGTGGGCTAGCAGCTTATACAATTTTTATCCTACTACACGTTACATAGGAATATTTATAAAAATTTTATAATTCAACTTATTCCTATGGCCCAGAATTGTCACTCCATAATAGGATTAATTTATGCTAGGCTTCTATGTAAGACAGTCGGCCGTCAATTACTATTTAGGAGTGAAATATATGACACAATTTGCACATACACAAGCTGAATATGACGCATGGGGACACTATATTGAACATTCTGACCAGTGGCTCTATGTGGATCAATGCAATCTTGATGACGTGAGCCTAGTTGCACGACTCATATATGCAGAGGATCGACAATCAAGTGAAGGCCAAGCAAGCGTAGCGCAGGAATTACATAATCGCATGAGATGTTGGAAATTCCTGGGGGGAGATGGCATCAATGTCATTCGAGATAATCCGGCTTATAAGTATACGTGGAAAGGAGTAATATATGGAGAAAATGCATATGGGCCTATGGCAAACATTGATATGGAAATCCTCAGCCCCACAACCACATCAGATACATGGAAAAGTGCTTGCGATTTTGCGTATACAATTGTTGAGTCCACGATATATTCTGCTAAAATTGTTAAGGAGGCAGTAATCACCACTCAGCTTTTCCATACGGGTTATTCAGGTAGGGAAACTGAAATGGAACAAGTATTAGAATCATATGCTAATAATGTAGACGATGAGGGGAGACATTATTGGAATACTGATAGCGGTCGTAGATATGATGTAGTCCGTGCCGGTGATTCGCTGTTTTATAACGATGTTGTTACTGTTGGTAATAAACTCTATCAGGTAGGCCTCATCCCCGCCACCGGTGTAGGCGGCGAAAACAACACAGGCATAGCGACGCAAACGGCGTCGGACTTTATCGACTTTTTGAAGTCCCGGGTGGGCTGCGGATATGTGCTGGGCACCTACGGGCAGATCTGTACCCAGCAGCTGCTGGAAAACCGGGCGGTGGCAGATCCCGAGAATGGTTCTTCGTATTACCTGGGGGATTGCGCCAGGTGGATGGGTAAACTGGTGACAGATTGCTCCGGCCTCATCGAGTGGTTTTTGCTCAAACAGGGTGTGAGCAACTGCGATTCCTATTCCGGCGGCATGTATAAGCAGTGGTGCAGCGAACGCTCCACCAGCATAAGCATCATGCCTCGCATTCCAGGCATTGCCGTGTTTAAGCGGAACGACAAGGGCGTATACCACGTGGGCATTTATGTAGGTAAGGACCGAGTCATCGAGGCCAAAGGCGCCATGTATGGCGTGGTGGTGAGCCAGTTCTCCGCAGATGATGAATGGAACGCGTGGGGCTATCTGGATTGGCTCAATTACGACCTGGAAGAATCGGATGTGACCCAGCTTCCCATCGTGGCGGATGCGCTGACCTATGGCCCCCTGCCTGGGTATCCGGATATCCGTACCTCCGCTGCGGAAGAGGTGGAGCATTCCGGTAGCTACGCAAGCCCTGTTTACCGCAAAGGCGATAGCGGCACCAAGGTGGAAATGATCCGCCGTCGATTCTGGGCGGAGGACAGCAGCTTCGTCGTCAACGACTTTTTCGATGACGTTCTGGAAAACAAGGTCAAGGCATTTCAGGAGGACAACGACCTGACGGTGGACGGCCTGGTGGGTTCAGGCACCTGGCGCGCCCTGTTCCCTGTGCTGGAGAAAAAGTTGGGAACTCAGCCTGGGGCATATGCCATGCAAGTGCTGCTAAACTACCAGAACTTGCTTATTGACCAGAACGGGGATTATACCACCATTTGCGAAATGGGCGACACCGGCAATACGGTAAAACAGCTACAGCAGCGGCTGGCAACGGTATACTACTTGAACGTAACCGGAACCTATGATGCGGCGACCGACGCTTGTGTGCGGGCCTATCAGCAGGCCAACGGCATAACCGCTAACGGGAACGTAGGACCCATCACCTGGAACCGTCTGTTCCCTATTTTGAAATTGGGCAGGGGCAGCAAGGATGAAGTTCGCGCCTTGCAGATGCTGCTGTGCAACCAGAAGCACAGGGTTCTGATCGACGGCATCTTTGGCACCGGCACCCAGGCGGCGGTGAAAGCGTATCAAACCCTACGGAACCTGACCAGCGATGGCATTGTGGGCGAAAACACCTGGGAATCCCTATGCCTGGCCACGCCGCCTGAGGGCGCCGGCCAGTACTACGGCACGGGCGGCAGCGGCGCCAGCAGCAGCGGCAGCACCATCTACCGGCAGGGTGATACGGGTGCGGCCATCCACCAGATCAAGCGGCGGATGGCGGTGGAGGATCTATTCACAGGCACGGTAAACTCCACCTTTGACGCGGTATTGACCTATGATGTAAAGAGCTATCAGGCTTCTGAAGGCCTGCGGGTAGACGGCTTGGTAGGTCCCGCCACATGGAGTATGTTGTTCCCCATTGTGGAGAAACAGGTAGGGCAGCAGGAAGGCGCATGGGCCGTACAGGCGCTGCTGAATCTGAACGGCTATAATGTGGGCACGCCGGACGGCCTGTTCGGCACGGGTAGCGAAACAAAGCTCAAACAGTTCCAGGCTGCCAAGGGCCTGACGGTAGACGGCATCTGCGGTGCGAACACCTGGGCCAAGCTGTGCGAGGTATAAGTAGTTCAATGGATAATACGGGATCGCCCTTTTCGGGCGATCCTCAGGCTGTCGAAAAAGTGGCGTGCGCCACTTTTTCGAGGTTTTCATAGCTCCCTTGCGCCTACGGCGCGGCCAGGGAGCTATGCAGGGAAACCCTTGCTACGCAAGGCTTTTTGCGGATTTGCCGTACACCCCCCAGGGGGCCTTCTCTTGTCCCTTCGGGACAATTCACCTTGCGCCGCCAAATCCGATTAAAGCCTCCGGTGGGCGGAGCCGAGCGCCGCCAGTAGCGAGAGGAGCGAGGCGGAAGCCCAGTGAGCAAGGGAGCGCCAGGAAGACCCCACGGGCCGATGCAGCGCGGCCTTTGCGAACTGCATTGCGGCCCCCGAACCCCCGGGGGTTTTTCGACAGGCTGGGGATCGCCCTTTTCGGGCGATCCTATTATTTTTCCGAGGTCGTGTCCTTCATCCTTGCGGCCTCGCGTACAGTACGATTTGCCAGGTGGAATTGCTCCAAAGATCCCGCAATACCACATACCCTTTTGCAGAGCTGGCATCCACGATCTTGCCCGCGCCCACATATACGCCCACATGGTGTATTTCGTTTAAACGTCCGCAGTCACAGGTAGTTTTGCTCCAGAAGATGAGATCGCCAGGCTGAAGCTGGGACCGGGGTATGGCATAGCCGTTGTTATAGCAATACTTCGCTTGCTCCACAGAGGTACGTGGCAGGGATATGCCGGCCTGCCCATAGGCATATTGGGTCAGTTCAGAACAATCCATAGCGGAATAAGCCGTTCCCAGGCAGGAGAGTGCTGCTGCCGTAACGGCGCCGCTCTTGGTTTGAGGAGAAAGGTGCGCAGTAAAGTCGGATATGAATGGGATGGCCGGACGGCAGATGATTATTATCCCCTTGGCAGCCATATCGTTCGGGTTCGGGCTAGGGATAGCTTTGGCGCATACAGCCCCTGGGCACAGGTGCCATTTACCATCTCCAACCAGCCTCCGGAACGGCCCACCATCCTTCGCACGCCTTCCGAGCCCTTCATCCTACCGGGGAATACCGTCACCATCACCGCTGACGCCGTTGACCCGGATGGGGATGCGGTGGAATATGTTTGGGAAAACCGGCCTAGTGAAACCTATGCTTATCCCGAAGGAAGACAGGTCGTAAAGGTATATGCGGTAGACGCATTCGGCGCGCAAAGTCCGGCCAAGCGCATCATGTTCCTCATGGGCGATCCCAACCGGGCGGGCAACCTGATGCTCACCGGGCCGGACAGTAGCCTGTTTGAGCCGGGCATTGAGGATGCTACCCTCATCTACTATAAGTTTGTAGTGCCGCCCGTATCCGGCCATTATGGCCAGGACTTTGGCCGGGTGCGGGGATACAACCGCTTGACGGGGCA
>UQRU01000007.1 GCA_900543475.1 uncultured Eubacteriales bacterium | reverse complement strand
GGAATTTGGCCATGGGCGCTCCCTTCGTGAAGAAATTTTGCTTAGTTTACCATATTTGTTTGAACGAAGTATGAATTTTGGAGGAATGTAGAATGTATGATAAGGTGAAATAAGTTTTACAAAAAAAGGTTTGCAAATCTCTGAAAGAATGAAGTCGCGTCTCATGCTGGCCTGCATCCGGCTATGTCATGTGGCCGGCACCCAGTGGGGTAACAAGAAGTACATGAATATGAAACGCATGGAGGCCGCCCTTAGGGACGCCTCCATTGCCGGCTGACATTATTCAGTTAAGGCCCCGTAAACCATAGTAAAATAACCTTGCCACTATCAATAATTGTGGCCAAGTTTGCTTCCTTGCTGTTAATGTGCCGTAGAGAAACGGCTGGTAAGCCAAACAGAAGGGGGGCGCCTATTTATAGGCCCCCCGAAAAAACATAAGTGGATAGCTTTCTCAGTATGCTCGTTTCAGGATGATGGTTTTAAGCAAATAGCTTCTTAGGCGGCGCATATATTTACCTTAGCGCCCGAATTATAGCATTCGCGGCGGTTTCTACGTTTTGGCGGGAGGTTGCCAAATTCAGCCGCATAAAGGGGCTGAATTGGGCGCCGCCAAACCAATAGCCGTAATCCGGGGCCAGGCCGCATTGGTTTTGGGCAAAATCCACCATTTCTTCATGGGTATGCAGGCGGTTGCTGAAATTCAACCACAGCAGATAGGTTCCTTCCAACGGCGCCACCCCGATGTCCGGGCAATGCTGGGTCAGGGCGTCCCGGATGTAGCAATAGTTCCCATAAATATGGCCCAGCAGCTCCTCCAGCCAGGGCCGTCCCTCCCGGTACGCTGCTTCCGCTGCGATATATCCAAAAGCGTTGCCGCTATTAAACCGCAGGTTTATTAGGCAAGCCAGGTATTTTTCCCGAAGCGCCTGATTTGGGATGATGATCAGGGAGTTTTGCAGCGCCGCCAAATTGAAGGTTTTAGAGGGCGCAGTCATGGTGATCAAAAATTCATCGTAATCCCCCAGGGAGGCGGTGGGATAGTGGGTATGGCCAGGATATACAAAATCATGGTGGATCTCATCGGAGATCACCAATACATGATGCTTGCGGCAGATCTCCATCAGCGGCCGTAGCTCCTCCGGCCGCCATACCCGGCCGACCGGGTTGTGGGGGGAGCTCATAATAAAGAGCTTGGCCTGGTTTTGGATGATGGCCTGCTCAAATTTTTCATAGTCAATGGTATAGGTCATGCCATCCCGGGCCAGATCGCATTGTACCAGCTTGCGTTGGTTGTTTTGCACCGACTCCAGGAAGGGATAATACACCGGCGTAAGCACGATCACTGCATCCTTGGGCTGGGTGGCAAACTGGATGACCCAGTTGATGGCCGGCACCACCCCTGGCGCAAAGCAAATCCATTCTGGGTCGACCTTATAATTGTGATAGGTCTGTTCCCAATCGATAAAAGCCTGGAAATAGGAGGCAGGAGGGACGAAATAGCCGAAGGGGACTTCATCGATATACCTGCGCAAGGCTGCGGTAACGCATGGCGGTTCTTTGAAATCCATGTCCGCCACCCACATGGAAAGCAAATCCGCTTTTCCAAATTTGCTGGCTAGAATGTCCCACTTGGCGCAATTGGTGCCTTTGCGGTCTTTATACTGGAGCAATGCCATAGGTTTCTTCCTCACTATATGCCGTATTGATCATGCAAAAATTAAGTCGGGTTTCAGCCGGCTTAATTTTTGCGAAGAGGTATGGGGTGTAGGCCTTCCAAGGGGCGGGCCACACCCCCGCGTCTGTTTTCCCCCGGACATGCCGGACAGAAAGTAGTTCCATGGCCGCCCGTAGAAACGGGAGACCATGGAAGGATAGGGAATCGTGTTTTTAATAAATGTTGTCGGGATCGTACAGGCCAATGCACATGGCTGCGTCAAAGCCGTCGCGCACCGCCGTGCGGATCAAGCCGGGCGCGTAGCAATCGCCGATGGCCCGGAAGTTGATGACCGTATCCCGCAGGGATTCCACCAACGCGCTGTTGGGCTTCATGCCGCCGGCGGTGATGACGCTGTCCGCAGTGAGCTCAAACCGCTCGCCATCTTTGTTCTGGCAGATCATACCGGTATCGGTGACCTCCAGGCATTTGGTGTTGAGCATGATCTCCACATTGTATTTTGCAGCGTAGAACCGCAAAGCGTTTTTCCGCATGGCGCCTGTCCCGGGGAAGGGTACGTCCGGGCCGGAGCAGATCTCGTCCGCCATTTCCACAACCGTAGCCTTTACGCCCTTCATGGCCAGGCCGATGGCCGCTTCAATGCCGGAGAACCCGCCGCCCAGTACCAGGACGGACTTGCCTACATCCGGCTCCTCCGTATACAGCCGGAGGATGGGGATCGCCTTCTCGTAGCCGGGAATGGGCAGCGATACCGGCGTGGCCCCTGCCGCGCAAAGCAGGAAATCCGGATTGATACGCTTTACATATTCAGGCGTTACTTCGGTATTCAGCCGAAGGTCGATCCTATGCTTTTTGACCTGCCGGATCAGGTATTCCTTATACTGCTTCACCCGGATCTTGAAGGATTCCCCGTCGATCTTGTTCAGCAGGCCGCCCAGCTCGCCGCTCTTTTCGCAGAGGATTACGTTATGTCCCCGCTGGGAAGCCACGATGGCCGCCTCCATGCCCGCGGGACCGCCGCCAACGATAAGCACGTTCTTTTTCTCCGCCGGGAAGGCCGGACGGGCGAAAAGGCTATCCCGCCCAAAGACAGGGTTCACGGAGCAGTGCCGGGGAAGATTGAAGTAACCGCCATCCATGCAGCTGGTACAGCGCAGGCAGGGCCGGATCTCCTCCGTATGCCCGTTCATGGCCTTTAAGGGCAGGTCGGGATCTGCGATCAGGGCCCGAGCCAGTACCACGTAATCCACCTTGCCGTCGGCGATGATCTGCTCCATAAAGGCCGGGTCCGTAATGGCGCCAACCGCGCCCACGGGAATGTGCAGATGCTGCTTGATCTGGGAAGCCGCCTCCACATTGACGCCTTCCTCGGTCACAAACCACGGCGGATCGGTGAGGTTTACGGTCTCTAAGAAGTGGATGGAGCCGGAGGTCACTTGGATCATATCCACCCCGTGCTCCTCTAGCCATTTGCAGAACTGGATGGTGTCTTCCAGCTGGAAGCCCTCCGTCAAGCCCTCCCGGGCGCTGACGCGGAATTCGATGGGGAAGTTGGGGCCGCAGTATTTGCGGATGCTGTCCACCACCATCAGGCTGATCCGCGCCCGGTTTTCCAGGCTGCCGCCAAATTTATCCGTGCGCTCGTTGAGCACCGGGGACAGGAATTGGGACAGCAGCCAGCCGTGGCCGGCATGGACCAGCACGGAGTCATAGCCGCAATGCTTTGCCCGCGCGGCGGCTTTTCCGTAGGAATCTACAACCTCCTCGATGATGTTCTCGGGCATTTCGTAAATCTGGTGTACCCGCTTGCCCAGGCCGTCCTGCTGATCGAATTCATCGATGCGGTTGCTGGGGCCGTAGTTGATTCGGTTGTCGTCGTGGAAGTGCATACCGGCATGGTTCAGTTCGATGCAGGCATAGGAACCATATTGATGGATGGCCACCGCCAGGTCGAAAATGCCGGCTTGGGAACGGATGTCATACATCTTTACCTTGTAGCTCCAGTCTACCACGCCGGTGGGATGCACGTAGGCCTCTCCCATGGTGACGTTGGCGGCGCCGCCCTTTGCCTTGCGCTTGAAGTAATCAATGCCCTTTACGGTCAAATGATTCATGTCGCTCAGGTCTTTTAGCCCTGTGGGCGAGGCAAAGATACGGTTTCGGTAGGTGAGGTTTTTCACTTTTAATGGACTGAATAGGTGTGGATAATATGGATTCAAAATGCCACCTCCTCATTTGGCGATTACCCATCGCGCTTGGGTAAACGGAATTGTCGTTGTTGGTTTGCCAGGTCCTGGTAATGTAGCTTTATTTTAAACCGCAAGGAAGAGATCCAAGCGGCAAGCTTGCATAAAGGCTGCAAAGAAGGCTATAGCAGCATTGCGAATAGGTTGGAAAAGGGGACGCTTAACAAAAAAGCGGGCAGCATACTAATGAGGGGAATATCCAGATCCCACAGCAGATTGATACCCGTGGCCATGGTGATCACCCCGGCGCAAGCGGAAAGATCCCCCATTGCCACAGGGTCCAAAAACGGGGAAAGGAACCCCGCCAGCAAATAGATGCAAAAATAGATGACAAATTGGGGAATGCAGATCAAGGACAGCACGGCGCCATGGGTAGTGGCAAAGCAGAAGAAGGTAAAGAAGTCCAGCACTGCCTTTGCGATCAAAGGGGCATGGTTGGCGGAAAGGCCTTCATTGAGGGCGCCAAAGAGGCCGTATCCACTGCACGCAGCCATGACGACCAGGTTGATGAAGATACAAATATCCACCGGGCCGTTGCCGAACCGCTGCTTAAACCGTGCGTCCACCTTGGCGGAGATCCCCTTTGCCCGGTGGTTGAGATTGAAAGCTTCCCCAATGGCCGTGCCGAGGATCAGGGAGAGGATCACAGCGGACAACTGCTGATAATCTACGATTAACGTAATCCCAATAGCCATGGCCGAAAGGGCGAACAACTGGGAGAGACTCTTTGCCAGCCGCTGGGGGAATACCTTGCTTAGGGCAGCGCCAATGCAAGCGCCTGAAGCGATGGCAATGCTATCGATCATGATTCCTATTGGCATTGGTTTTTATCCTCGTTAATGATTGCGTTATAGGAATCCTTGGTATCAATAAGATGCTTTTTCATATAAACACGTGCGCCTTCTGGATCTTGATCTACAATTTTTCTATATATGGACTCATGGTCGCTGAGGGGATCGTGGCGGGATACCAATCGGGCTGTCATATATTGGCGAGAGAGCTGCAACAAGCTGAGCAATTGGCCATAAACGCTTTGCAAAACGGCGTTTTTGGTCGCCTCCATAATGGCGCGATGGAAGTTCAAGGATTCATGCTGCAGCATTTGCATCCCCTTGTCGCTCCGATCCTTCAGATGGATCTCCCGCATTTTTGTAATGGCTTTTTCTAAGGCCAAGAGGTCGTTTTCATCCCTGCGGATGGCGGCGCAATAGGCAGCGTCCGCCTCTAAGGAAATACGCAGCTCCATCAGTTCATTGATGGTTTTGCTGGTGGTAGTCAAAGCGAAATTCAGCTTACCGATGGGGTCAGTGGCGGAAATATCCCGAATATATAACCCGTAACCCTCCTTGCGATAAAGGATGCCCGCGTATTCCAGGATTTTTAAAGCTTCCCGAACAGGGGCGCGGCTGGTATTAAAAAGCTCGGCCAGCTTGCGCTCCGGCGGAAGTTTGTCCCCGGGCTTCATCCCTTTTTCCACGATCATATTTTTTATGCATTCCAGTGCGAGTTCGGAAAGATATTGGTTTTCGTTTGCCATCCAAGGCCCCCCTTTATCAAGATAGAATCCAATAACGAAGAAAAATTTGGTATACAAAATTTGGATTCTTGGTATACCAAATTGAAGGTTTTTACGTGCATTGTGCACAAAAATGGTTTTGAGAACCATGGGGGTTTCGTTGCTCATCTATAACGTATCACAAAAAGCAAATAGAGTCAAGGAGGTTTTTAGCAAGCTTTTACTTTCTTTTTTCTATAGAGTTTGCGGGATTTCAGGGGGTTGACATTTGCGCTTGCATATGGTATCTTGAATGCGCATATTTGGAATACCAAATCGATAAAACATAGTAATATTTGGTTTTTGATTTTCAGATAATTAAAGAAAGGAGGGACAATAAATCAAATTGGATACAGGGGGGGCCTGCTGTATCAATGTTTCGGCCGGTTCGTGATTGCAAAAATTTGAAGGAGGGTATTTCCCGTGACAACGCATGAAGAAAAACCGAAAAAGAAAATCACAACATTTCTGGCACTTTCACCATTTATCGTCATCTTTGCATTCCTTGTTCTCTTTTATGTGGTTTTGGGCATTCGGCCGGAACCTACCTTTATTATCTGCCTAGCCGCCACCTTTGGGATCGGCATCATTTTTGCAGGTAAGAGCTACGACCAGCTGCTCAAGGCTGGATGCGCCCGGGTGGGCAAGACCATGAGCGCCATTTTGATCATCTTCTCCATCGGCATCGTGGTAGGCACCTTCATGTATAGCGGCGCCATTCCCACCCTGGTGGTGTACGGCATTAAGATCATCAGCCCCAACATGTTTTATCTCACCGCCTTGCTGGCGTGCATGATCATTTCCCTCGCCTGCGGCTCCTCCCTTACCACGGTGGGTACCCTGGGCATTGCCCTGTATGCCATGGCCAGCGTCATGGGCGTAGATATGAAAATGACCCTGGGCGCCATCTGGTGCGGCGCCATCTTTGGCGATAGCTGCTCCCCGGTTTCCGACGGCCCCAACATGAACGCCGCCGTTACCCGCGTAGACCTTTACAAGCTGGTTGGCAACAACCTGAAATATTCCTTTGGCCCGGCTTACGTCCCTGTTATCATCTTCTACTTGGTGCTAAGCCTGAACGCGCCGGCAGCCACCGCTGTGGAAAACGACACCATCAATACGTTCCTTACGGAAATCAACACTATTTATAATATCAGCCCCATTTGCTTGCTTCCTTTTATAATCCTCTTCCTGAGCATCATCGTGAAGGTGCCTGCGGTGCCCGCTTTGATCGGCTCTGCATTCTCCGCCATCATCGTAGGCCTTGCGCTGCAGCCTTTCTCCTTTAACAGCGCCATCACCTGCATGAACACGGGCTTCACCCTGAACATGATCCCCGCTTCCGTGATCGATACGGCCACACTTTCTTCCACCACCACCAACCTATTGGTGCGCGGTGGTATGGCAAACATGGTGGGCCTGGTCTGCGTGATTATCATGGCCCAGATGATCGTTGCCATCATCGAGGAGTGCGGCTTCATGGATCACCTGATGCACACCCTCTTCTCCAAGGCAAAGACCCCCAGGTCCCTCATGCTGGCGGCCACCCTTACCGGCCTCTGCCTGGCGCCCTGCGGCGGCAATGCCTATCTGCCCACCATCATCACCGGCACCATGTATCAGCGGCCCTTCCTGGAGAACAAGATGGACCTGGTGAACCTGGCCCGTATCAACCTGGCCGGCACTGGTATTTCCTGTTCCATGTGGCCCTGGCTGGTGGTTGGAACATACTACTATACCAACCTGGGCGTAACCCCGCCGGAGTTTGCCATGTACTGCGTGGCATTGCCCCTTGCGATTTTGACCCTGGTAATTTCCGCATTGACTGGCTGGGGCATTGTGCGCCTCACCGACGAGGAAGCGGCGGCCCAGCTTGCGGAGTTGGATGAAGGTAAGTCATAAGGTTTAAACAATGGAAAGGGATGTGGGCATTTTGCTTTTCGCAACAATGCCCCTTCCTTCATTTATCACCTGGTAAAAAGATAGGAGGAACACCGTGGATCAATTTTTTTCGAATAGGGAAAAATACCCCCATCTATTTAGCCCGGTAGAATTGGGCGGAAAATTGTTTAAGAACCGCATCATCGCTTCGCCTCACGGATGCAGGTTGCCGGTGCTGGAGATCGACGGCACCGATTACGCCCACGTAACGGAGCTGGGCATCAAATATTACGCGGGTCCCGCCAAGGGCGGCGCCGCCGTGGTAAACATGATGGAAGGCGGCGTGGAGCCTGGCGGCGGCGGCATCGTGACCCCCAGCTACAACCTCTTCAAACCCAACACCCTGTCCTGGATGCACCTGTTTACCGACTATGTCCACGCCTATGGCTCCCTGGCATCCATGGAGCTGTCCCACATTGGCCAGTGGTCTAAAAATTCCATTGGCCCCACGGCAAAAACCCTTTACACAGGGGCCGTGGTGCGGGAGATGACCGAGAAGGACATTGAGGACGTGGTGCGCTATTATTCCAATGCGGCCAACATGGTACGCCGGGGCGGTTTCGACCTGATCATGCTCCACGGCGGCCACAATTGGCTGATCTCCCAGTTCATGTCCCCCTATGAAAACAAGCGGACCGACCGCTTTGGCGGCAGCCCTGCCAACCGCATCCGCCTCGCCTCCATGATCCTGGACGCCATCCGGGACCGGGTGGGCCGGGATATGGTGATCGAGATGCGGGTAAGCGTATCCGAATTTGCCGATGGGGGCAGCACCAAGGAGGACACCCTGGAGATGCTGGAGTTCATCAAGGATAAGGTGGATATTATCCAATGCTCCGGCGGCACCCGGCACATCCAGCCCACCATGGGCATCCAGGAGTCCATCTACTATATGCCCAACTGCGAAAAGCGGCACTTGGCGGCCTATATCCGGAAAAACCTGGATGTGCCCGTAAGCGCCATCGGCTCCATCAACGACCCCAACGTGGCGGAGGAGATCCTGGCCAACGGGGAGGCGGACTTCATCGCCACCGCCCGGAACTTCATTGCGGATAACGATTGGGGCAACAAGGCGCGGAAGGGCCGGGCAGAGGATATCCGTCCCTGCATCCGGTGTATGCGCTGCCTGGATATTTCCGCCAGCCGGATCAACACCGCCCGGCCGGGCAATGTGTCCGATTTCGAAAACGGCACCTTCCACTGGGAATGCTCCGTCAACCCCCTGGAGAAGCTGCCCTCTGTGATCAACGAATATCCCAAGCCCGAGCGTTCCAAGAAGATCGTGGTGGTAGGCGGCGGCCCGGCCGGCCTGGAGGCTGCCATGCGGGCTTCGGAGCGGGGGCACAAGGTAGTGCTCTTCGAGGCCACGGACAAGCTGGGCGGCCAGCTGCAACACGCGGACTATATGGATTTCCGGGTGGATTTGAAGCGTTTTAAAGACTTCCAGATCCGGCAGGTGGAAAAGGACCCCAACATCGAGATCCGCTTAAACACCAAGGCTACCCCGGAATTGGTGGCCAAGGAAGAGGCGGATGGGGTCATCGTGGCCATCGGCTCCCAGCCCATCACCCCCAACATCCCCGGTATGGACACCAACAACGTGATCCAGGCCATCGACATCTACGGCAAGGAGGATACCCTGGGGGATAACATCGTGATCATCGGCGGCGGCTCCGTCGGCTGCGAAACCGCCATCTATCTGGCCAACATGGGCAAACAGGACATTACCGTCATCGAGATGGGAGACATCCTGCTGCCCCTGACCATGTATATCGACCGCTATTATACCCTGTGGTTCATGGAGAAGGAGTATAAGCGGGAGGAAGCGGTGTTCGTAAACGAAACCAAGAACCGGGAGCATCCCGTCAAGTCCATGGTAAAGACCAAGTGCACGGGCATCACCAAAGAAGGCGTCCTGGTGACGGATGAAACGGGGGCGGAAAAGCTCATCCCCGCGGATACCATCATCCTGGCCGCCGGCATGAAGAGCGACAAGCAGGCCCGCAACGCCTTCTACGGCACCGCCTATGACGTGATCTTTGCCGGCGACTGCAACGGCCAGGAGCAGAGCATCCACAATGCCACCACCTCCGGCTTCATCGCGGCGTACCGGATGTAAGGCCCTGTTCCGGCTTCCCAGCTCCCCGGCTGTGCCGGTGGCGGTTGGGGAAGGCGGAGGACGACCCCGTTTGACAAAGCAAAGCAAGCGTCGCTTGGATAGGCGGCGCTTGTGCGTTTGAGGTGTATGATGCTAGAAGTAGGCAACTTGTTTCCCGATGTTTCCTATCGATCCTATGATGGGACCATAAAGGACCTGTATGCCCAGATCGGGCAGAACCCGGCGGCGATCCTGTTTTTGCGGTATGTAGGCTGCACCAAATGCCAGCTGGATATCCACCAGCTGCTTTCCCACCAGAAGGAGATCGCGGAAAAGGGGGTCCAGGTATTCGTGGTGTTTCAAAGCGCCCCCTCCACGGTCCGGGAGAGCCTAACGGATTTCCCCTTTGAGATCATATGCGATCCCATCCAGGCGCTGTACAAGCGCTTTGACGTGCTGCCCGCCCAGACCAAAGAGGAATTTTTGGATGTAGCCCACTTTGCCGAGGCCCACAAGGCCTTCCAGGAAAAGAAGCAGGACCTGGGCCTAGTACATGGGGCGTATGAAGGGGACGAGCTACAGCGACCGGCAATTTTCTTATTGGATGCAAAAAAGCGGATCGTTTACCTCCACTATGCCGCCAGTTTGATGGATATGCCGCCGGTGGAAAGCTGGCTCCGCAGGTTTTGACCGCGCCCGGGGCCCGGCAGGAGCGCCCGCCAGGCCCGGCCGCCTGGGCCGCCCATAGTTAGCCCACCCGACCCTTGGACAAGGGCCGGGTGCGGGGTCCCGGCGCAGAAAAACGGGGCCGCATTTGCCCCGCTCCGCCGGCAGAGGGATTTTAAATAAATATAGGAAGTTTCTCTGGCCGAATGGGAATATATTGTAGCAGGAGGCGCTTTTAGGCGCGCTAACGCCGTGCTGCGGCGGCCTAGAAGGATTGCCGAAGATAATCTGAATGCATGGGCATAAGGCGTGGGCGCGATAGAAAATCGCGTTCATGCCATTTTTTGGCGAGTTAATACATTTTTCGGGACAAATCTTTGGATCTATGCTACCATGAAGGTAAAATTTATCCTATCAGAGAGTGAGTGTGGCAATGAAGGAATACCACGTAAAAAACCAGACAAAAGCCAGCGTAATGGATCTGCCAAAACAGGTAGAACAAAATGTAAATTTAGAGCAACCCATTGGCAATCAGGCAATGCTTTCCATTTTAGGAAATCAAGAAGGGCTTTCTTCTAAAACACTCTCTGGAGAGATGACGCAAAAGATGAGCGATCAATTTGGTGTGCCCATGGAAGGCATAAAGGTGTTTGAAAACGAAAACCTGAATGCCATCGGAGAGACCGCCTTTACCCGGGGCAATGAGATCCACGTGGCCAAGGGGAAATATGATCCATATTCTGAACAGGGGCAGCAGATATTGCTGCATGAAGCAGCCCACGTGGTGCAGCAAGGCATGGGTCTGGTGCATGGCGGGGAGGAAAGCCCTGCCTTGGAAGCCCAGGCGCAAGCGGCCCAAAGTGGAGAAGGCTTGAGCATGAGCGGCGGCTTTACCATGCCGGTAGCCACCGCTGCTTCGCCGATCCAAGGTTTTGGGGGCGGCATTCGCAGAACGCTGGGTAAAATGTGGAACGGGGTGAAAAACTTCTTTAAGGGGATAGGAAAGTCCGGCGGCGGCGATAGCGCCCCCGCTCCGGCAAAACCCAAGAAGGGAAAATTAAAATCGGATGCGGATATCATCGCCAATTTGGGCAACACCCCGGACCTGGACCCCGAGAGCGCGGAATTTACCCAGCTGACAGGCGCGATGGGCCGCCAATCCGAGGGCTGGCAAAGGAGCTTGACTCCAGAGGAAAGCGATGCGGTAAATTATTATACTTCCCAGGAGTTCTTCGGCATGAACCGGCATCTTCGGGGGCTCAATCGTCCCACGCCGCAAAAAGCTGCGGAGTATGAGAAAAAGGCTGCCGACTTAAGTTCTGCCCTGAACAAGACCCGCACCTCTAGCGACATGGTCCTTCACCGGGGCGTCAAGGACGACTTTGTGCGCAGCTTGCTGGCGCAAGTGGGGATCAATGGCACCGGCATGTACGCCACCCAGATGAAGCAGGCATTGAAAAACGTATCCGGCCTGGGCAACATGGTCTTTCAGGATAAAGGATTTACCAGCACTTCTCTGAGCAAATCCGTGGCGAAAGATTTCGCCAAGTCGGATGCCAGGCCGCTGGAAAACCAGTCCCATCTGATTGAATATCATGCGCCCAAGGGTACCAAAGCCGCTTATGTGGAAGGCCTTACCGCCACGGAGGATGAGTTCGAGATGCTTTTGGACCGCGGGCAGAAATATAAGATCCGCGAGATTTTGGACGCTAGCGATGAGCTCGGGTATGGCGCCATGAAATTCATCATCGACCTCATCAACGATGAGGAAGATGGAAAGGAAAAATAACCTACGATCCAGGAGGAACTATGCAAGATAACAAGAGCCGGTTTTCCTCGGAAAACGATCCGGTATTCGAAGCGGTAGAAAATGATGCGTTGCAGTGCAGGGATTGCGTCTACATGATCCCTGGCAACACCATCGAATGCGACAAATACTATGAAAAACCAGGGTATGTGATCTATGGCAGCAAACCCTGCCCCAAATACGTGCCAAAAGAAGGCGTATAAAAATGAGCGCCCGCCCTTGGCATAGCGGTACAGGCCCCATGGCCCCTTTTAAGCCTTGAAACGGGGTGCCGGCGGGGGGACAGCCCCGTCGCCGGCCATAGCTGGAGAGGGGCCGGCCTGGGGCTTGGGGCGGATCTGCGAAAAGGGACAGGGGGAACCGCAAGGCGTGTGGCGCAGGCAACCGCCATGGCATACCTGACGGGCTCCTAGTTCCCAGCATGATCCATGGAAACAAATTGGCGGCGCTTCCAAGCCAGATGGCAAAGGAAGCGCCGCCAGTTATTTTTGGCTTTTGTGGCGCTATTCCCCCAGGAACCGGCCCATAAGGGCGGCGCCGGGGTCCACCACCGGACAGCCGGCAGCTGCCTTTTCCTGGAAGGGCAAGCCGCAGCCGGAAGTCTCCCGGCTGTCATAGATAAAATAAGGAATGGGGTCGCCACCGTGGGTGCGGGTGGTGAGCAGGGTCTGGTGGTCCGGCAGCACCAGGACGCGGTACGGCTCTGGGGACTGGGCCAGATGGGCTACCAGGGGACGGAGGATCAGGCTGTCCAGGTTTTCAATGGCCTGGATCTTGCCGGCCAGGTCTCCGCAATGGGTACATTCATCCGGCGCTTCCAGGTGGACGCATACGAAATCATAGACGCGCAGGGCCTCTATGGCGGCCTGGGTCTTGCCGGCATAGTTGGTGTCCAGCTCGCCGGTGGCCCCGGGGATGACAGGGGCTTCCAGCCCTGCCAGCTTGGCGATGCCTTGCACCAGGGGCACGGCGGATACCACCAGGCCCGCCTTGCCAAATTTTTCCTGGAAGGGAGGCAGGATGGTGGCCGTGCCCTCGGCCCAGGGCCAGATGCAGTTGGCGGGGAGCAGGCCCCGGCTTTGACGCTCCAGGTTGATGGGCGCCGTATCCAGGATCTGGGCGGAAAGCTCCATCAGCTCCAGCAAAGCCTGGGAATTAGGCCCTTTAGGCAGGTAGGCGCCGATGGCTTGGCCCAGGATATCGTGGGGCGGGGTGGCAGAGAAGCCTTGGATGCTGCCCCCGGCCTTTACCAGGATATGCCGGAAGGAGGGGGTAGGGTGGAAGCGGAAGCCGTTATGGTTGGCGGCTCGGTGAAAATCTGGGTTGGAAAGCAGGTATTCCAGCAGGGCCATGGAGGACTGGCCATCGATGGAGCCAGCGCTGTGGGAAAGGATGGCGCGGGCGCCAAACGGGCCGCCTGGAGACAGGGTGACCATATTACACCGGAAGGAAATTTCCCCAGGCTGCAAAAGCAAGCCGCTGCCGGCTGCCTCCAAAGGGGAGCGGCCGTGAAAATATAGGCGCGGGTCATAGCTGAAGATGGAAAGGATACCTGGGTCGCTGCCCGGGGCGATCCCCAGGGGGATGGTGCGCACCAGCCCCAGCTGCCCTTGGGCGCAAAGGGTATCCATACAGGGGGTATTGGCGGCTTCCATGGGGGTCTTACCCGAAAGCTGGGGAAGGGGACACTCCGCCATGCCGTCGCCGATGACCAAAAGATACTTCACGGGAACCTCCTATTTTAAAAATAAAGTATATCTGCAAAGGTGAGCCACCCGGCGGCCGGCATTTTGGGAAAAGGCCGCAGCCGAAAGGGAAATGACCCTCTCAATATAGAATAGCCTTTTGCAAAGCGTATTGCAAGGGAAAAGGGCGTAGCAACGCAAACGCTCCCTCTTGCAGGTGCCATTGGGCCGTGGTATACTGCAATGGCCACGCCTTGCAACCGGATGGCAAGCGGGAGGCAAAATCTTTCGGATAAGGGAAGGGATAACTTGACGCTGCGGGAACGATGGTTTGGGGATAAGGCGTTTTACCGAATGGTAATAGCCATTGCCCTGCCGATTTTAGTACAAAACGCCATAACAAATTTCGTTAGTCTGCTGGATAATGTAATGGTAGGCCGGCTGGGGACGGACCCCATGAGCGGGGTGGCCATTGCCAACCAGTTGTTGTTTGTATTCAATTTGACCGTGTTTGGCGGCGTATCTGGGGCTGGGATCTTTGGGGCCCAATACTTTGGCCGCAAGGATTATGCAGGGGTCCGGTATACGTTCCGCTTCAAGCTGATCTGCGGCGGGGTGATCCTGGCGGCGGCCCTTGCCTTGCTCATGTGCATGGATACGCAGCTGATCTCCATGTTTCTCCACGAAGGCAGCCAGACGGGGGACATAGGGGCTACGCTGGAGTATGCCAGGGCCTATTTGCACATTATGTTTTTGGGGATGCTGCCATTTGCCGTTTCCCAGGCTTATGCCAGCACCTTGCGGGAATCTGGCCAGGCGGTAGTCCCCATGAACGCCTCCATCATTGCGGTGGTGGTGAATTTGGTGTTCAACTATCTGCTGATCTACGGAAAATTTGGATTCCCGCAAATGGGAGTACGGGGCGCAGCCCTGGCCACGGTGATCGCCCGGTATGTGGAAGCGGGTGCTGTGGTGCTCTGGACCCATCGGCATGGGGAATTTTGCCCCTATGTATACGATCTGTTTAAGGGATTCCGGATTCCTATGGCCCTGGTCAAAAAGATCATCCTGCGGGGCATGCCCCTGCTGATTAACGAGATGCTTTGGTCCACCGGCATGACCATCCTGGCGCAGAGCTACTCTACCCGGGGATTGGCAGCTGTGGCCGCCTACAACATCTCTTCCACGGTGATGAACCTATTTAACGTGGCGGTGATGGCAGTGGGCAATGCCATTGGCATCATCGTGGGGAACCTGCTGGGTGCAGGGAAAATGCAGGAGGCCAGAAGGACGGATACCCGCTTGATCGTATTTTCCGTGCTGTCCTGTATGGTGGTTTGTTTCGTCATGGCCATGGCCTCGCCCTTTATCCCGCTGATTTATAATACCACCGACGAGGTCCGGCTTCTGGCCCGGGATCTGATCCTGATCACCGCCGTATTCATGCCCTTGCACGCCTTCCTCCATGCCTCGTATTTTACTATGCGTTCCGGTGGGAAAACCATGCTCACCTTCTTGTTTGACAGCGGGTCCATCTGGCTTTTGTCCATCCCGGTGGCATTGGTGCTTTCCCGGTTCACGACCTTGCCCATCCGCCCCTTGTTCACCATTGTGCAAGCGGTGGACCTGCTTAAGGCCACGGCAGGATATTTATTCGTGCGCAACGACTTCTGGCTGAATAATATTGTGGAGGATATTCTGTAGCCCCATGAACGGGGAAAACAGAACCCATTAAAATTTATAAAAATACAGGGGGGTGGTTTGCCTTTGGTTTGCCAGCCCCCGCGCCTATTTGTTGGAAAAATTGTGAAAAAAATAATTATCTATAATCAAAACGAACATATCCATAATCAAAAATTATAACTAAAAATAAAAAAACGCCAGGAGAACCCCCCTGCAAAATGCTGCTTGCCACTTTTCAAGGGAGGGTTTCTGTGATAAACTAAACAAGGTGCCATATAATCAAATCTATCGTTTCTTATTTTAAGCGCCAAACAATCAAGGAGGAATTTTCCATGGTAAATGAAATGGGTGCGCGTGCAGAAGGCTATAAGCAACTTGACGAGGTGATCCGCCAATGGAAGGGTGAGCCAGGCGGTTTGTTGCCCGTCATGCAGCAGGCGCAAAACATCATCGGCTGTGTAGATGAAGAGGTGCAAAACTATATTGCGGAGGCCATGGAGGTTCCCGTGACGGATATTTATGGGATCGCCACCTTCTATTCCCTCTTTTCCCTGGAGCCCAAGGGTAAATATGCAGTGGGCCTGTGCTTAGGCACCGCCTGCTATGTAAAGGGCGCCCAGCTGGTATTGGATGAATTGCAAAAGGTCCTGGGAGGCGTGGAGATCGGCAAGACCACCCAGGATGGGATGTTTACCCTGGACGCCACCCGCTGCATCGGCTGCTGCGGCCTGGCGCCTGCCATGATGATCAATGGCGAGGTATATGGGCGGCTGGTACCGGAGGACATTCCGGGCATTATCGAAAAATACCGCCAGCTCAGCGAATAAGAGAAAGGAGCCTGCATGGAAATAGGGCGCATGGCGGAGATCCTCGAAGCCGAGGTGATCTGTGGGCAGGAGAATTTACATAAGGAGATTTCTCTGGCAGTGGCCAGCGATATGATGAGCGATGTGCTGGTCTCCGCAGAAAGCGACCGGGTGCTGATCTCCGGCCTATGTACCATCCATACGGTGCTGACCGCCCAGATCTTGGATCTGAGCGCGGTGGTGTTTGTGCGCAACAAGGTGCCTACCGAGGAAATGGTGCAGACAGCCAAGGAAAACGATATCGCACTGCTGCGCACCGCGATGACCATGTATGCGGCTTGTGGCGAGCTATACAAATCCGGACTGAAAGGACGGCGCAGGGTCGATGCATAGCGCCGGAGAAGAAACCTATCAGGAGACCCGCCAGGTGGAACAGGGCAACTTTGCCACTGCCGGCCAGATTTCCGCGTCCTTTAAGAATACCTTGAAAAAGCTGGGGGTGGCCTCCCCGGTGATCCGGCGGATCGCCATTGCCTCCTATGAGGCGGAGATCAACCTGGCCATCCATTCTTGGGGCGGCACCATGCGGCTGGTGATTTATCCTAACCGGGTGCGGCTGCTGGTGGATGACGTGGGTCCGGGCATTGCGGATATCGACCTGGCCATGCAGGAAGGCTATTCCACCGCTTCCGAGGAAGTACGGATGCTGGGCTTTGGCGCAGGCATGGGCATGCCCAATATGAAGCGCTGCGCCGATGGGTTCCAGATCGCCTCCCAGGTGGGCAAGGGTACGTCCATCTGCATGGAGTTCAACCTGTAAGCAAGGATGGAGGATATGACCATGGCGGCGAAGGAACTATATCACAGCGTAAAGCTGGAACGGGACAAGTGCGTGGGCTGCACCACCTGCCTTAAGCGCTGCCCTATGGAATGCATCCGGGTGCGCAATGGCAAGGCCCGGATCATTTACGAGCTTTGCATCGATTGCGGGGTCTGCGTGCAGAATTGCCCCCACCAGGCTAAGGTAGCCCAAACCGACCCCATCAACGCCATCTATCGTTTCAAGCATCGCATCGCCCTGCCGGCGCCCACCTTATACGGCCAATTCCGCAACCTTTCCAGCGTGGATAACGTGCTCAACGCCCTGCTGGGCCTGGGCTTTAACGATGTATTCGAGGTGGCCCGGGCGGCGGATATCGTTTCCGCCACGGTGCGGGAGATGCTGAAAACCAATAAGATCCGGCCCTTGATCTCCTCCGCCTGCCCGGCGGTGGTGGCCCTGATTCGCATCCGGTTCCCGGAGCTGTTGCCCAATGTGGCGGATGTGCTCTCCCCCAAGGACGTGGCGGCCCGGCTGGCCAAGGAGGAATATTCCAAGGCCCACGGGGTGCCCATCGAGGAGATCGGGGCGTTTTTCATCACCCCTTGCCCTGCCAAGATGGCCAGCATCCATTCCAGCATCGACGGCTATGTGGATGGCGCCATCGCCATCCAGGATATCTACGGCCTGTTAAGCGCCCAGCTGAAGCAGGAGATCCCCGAAGACCTCAAGCGCAAGCGGCACGCCACCTGGCAGGGGGTCAACTGGGCCAACTATGGCGGCGAGGGCGCCGCTTTGGACTGCAATAACATCCTGTCGGTGGATGGCATCCACAATGTGATCCACGTATTGGAGGAGATCGAAAACGGCCGGCTGGACGACCTGGACTTCTTTGAAGGGGCCTCCTGCGTAGGGGGCTGCGTAGGCGGGCCGTTGGTATTTGAAAACGCCTTTGTGGCGAAAAATTCCCTGCGCAAGCTGATCGAACGGATGCGGGCGGACGAGCGGGAACACCCCTTGCCTCCCGCAGAGCCCCGGGACGACATCCATCTGCCGGTCCCCCTGGAGCCCTTGCCGGGGATCAAATTAAGCGACAATATCGCCGAAGCCATCGTCAAGATGGAACGGATCGAGGAGCTGACCAAAACCTTTAAAGGGCTGGATTGCGGCTCCTGTGGAAGCCCCACCTGCCGGTCCCTGGCGGAGGATATCGTACAGGGCCGGGCCAGCGAACTGGACTGCGTATTCAAGCTCAAGGAAAAGGTGGAGCAGCTGGCCAGGCAGATGGTGGATCTGACCAATCTGTAAGGCCGGGATACGAGGACCCAAAGGAGGAAATGCCATGACCGTAGCCAAGGTGATGGAAGCGTTGGGGCTGAAGCTGCTGACAAAAGACGTGCGCCTGGAAGGCGAAGTGACCGGGGGGTGCGTATGCGACCTGCTCAGCGTGGTCATGGCGGAGGGGGAAGCGGGCATGGCCTGGATCACCGTGCAAACCCATCTAAATGTGATCGCCGTGGCCAGCCTCCATGAATTTTCCTGCGTGATCGTGTCTGGGGACGCCGCCGTGGAGGCGGAGACCCTGGAAAAGGCCCAGGCGGAGGGGATCCCGGTGCTGGTAAGCCCCGAGACCAACTATAGCCTGGCAGGCAAGCTGTATCAGCTGGGCATACACTGATGCAAGCCCTGGTGGATCTTCATATCCACTCCTGCCTGTCCCCCTGCGCGGACGAGGACATGACCCCCTGGAACATTGTGGGCATGGCCCGTTTAAAGGGGCTGGACGCAGTGGCCATATGCGACCATAACGCCGCGCTGAACCTGCCGGCTGCCATGAAAGCGGGCCGGGAATACGGGGTATGCGTGGTGCCCGGGCTGGAGGTGACCAGCCGGGAGGACGTGCATCTATTGTGCTACTTCCCCCTGGTGGAGCAAGCCCTGGAGATGGGGGTCCGGGTATGGGAAAAGCAAAAGAAGATCCGCAACAAGCCCGCCCTGTTCGGCACCCAATACCAGGTGGACGAGGACGATGGGATCTGCGGCCAGGTGGAGCACCTGCTGCTGAACGCCTGTTCCATGGATCTGGAAGAGGTGGCCGCCACCGCCTGGCAGCTGGGCGGGGTCATGGTGCCAGCCCATATTAACAAGGGCGCTAACAGCCTATTGCCAACCCTGGGCTTTTTGCCGGTAACGCCGGCCATGCCCACGGTGGAGATCTATAAGACCCGGCCCCATAGCGCGTTGGGCAGGCTGTGCCTGGTTTCCAGCGACGCCCATCAGCTGGGGGATATTTTAGAAGCGGGCCATCCCCTTTCCTGCGCCGCCATCACCCCCCAGGGGATCGTGGAGGCATTGCGTTGCGGGGAGCCCATTGCCAAGTCCCCGGAAAGGAGCGCCCCGTGAAGGAGATTTCCCTGCATATATTGGACCTGATCCAGAATTCCATCCGGGCGGGCGCCGCCAACATTTCCCTGGACATCCTGGAGGATAGCCAGGCGGATACCTTTACGGTGGTCATCCAGGACGATGGCTGCGGCATGTCCCCGGAAATGGCCAAGGCTGTAGAAAATCCTTTTGTCACCACCCGTACCACCCGGAAGGTGGGGCTGGGCATCCCCCTGTTTAAGGCAGGCTGTGAAAATTGCGGCGGCCGCTTTCAGCTCCAGAGCCAGGAGGGGAAGGGGACCCGTTTGGAGGGCACCTACCAGCGCAGCCACATCGACCGGCCGCCCTTGGGAAACGTGGCGGATACGGTGCTGCTGCTGATCACCGGCAATCCTAACATCCATTTTTACTATCATCATCGGGTGGATCAGCGAGAATACCAGCTGGATACAGAGGAGCTAATGCGCATATTGGACGGGGCGCCCTTGGACGCGCCGGAGATCACGGCATTCATTCGAGACTTTCTCGTGGAAAACGAATCTGAATTATATGGAGGTAGTTAACCAATGAAGACCCTGCAAGAACTGGAAGCCATTCGGCAAAAAACCATCAATGAGCTGAACCTGCGTAAAAACAGGGAGGACGGCATCCGGGTGGTGGTAGGCTTGGCCACCTGCGGCATCGCGGCGGGGGCCCGGCCGGTGATGGCCGCCTTTGTGGAGGAGATCAACAAGCGCCAGCTACAAAACGTCACCGTATCCCAGACCGGGTGCATAGGCCTATGCCGGCTGGAGCCCATCGTGGAGGTATATATGCCTGGGAAGGAAAAGGTCACCTATTGCAAGGTGAAACCCGAACAGGTGGCCAGGATCGTCTCCGAGCATATTGTAAACGGAAATCCCGTGGTGGAATACACCATTGGCAGCTACGAATAAAAATTCACAAACCCAAACGAAGGAGAACACAACATGATGTATCATTCTCACGTTTTGGTCTGCGCCGGTACGGGTTGCACGTCCTCCAACTCGTTGCAGATCATTGAAAACTTCCAGAGGCTCCTGGCAGAAAAGGGCTACGATAAGGAGATCCAGGTCATCCGCACGGGATGCTTCGGCCTGTGTGCGGCCGGCCCCATCGTGGTGGTATATCCCGCGGGTGTTTACTATAGCCACGTGACGCCGGACGATGTGGAAGAGATCGTAAACGAGCATCTGATCAAGGGACGGCCGGTGCAGCGGTTGATCTACAAGGAAATGGACGAAAAGGGTATCAACACCACCCTGAACGAATCCGATTTCTATAAAAAGCAGCACCGTATCGCCCTGCGCAATTGCGGCTTGATCGACCCGGAAAATATCGATGAATACATTGCCTTCGACGGCTACAAAGCCCTGGAAAAATGCCTGACTCAGCTTTCCCGGGACGACGTGGTGGAAATGGTGGTGGCTTCCGGGCTGCGGGGCCGCGGCGGCGGCGGCTTCCCCACGGGTCTGAAGTGGAAGTTCGCAAAGGCCCCGGAAAGCGACGTGAAATACGTCTGCTGCAACGCGGATGAAGGCGACCCCGGCGCCTTTATGGACCGCTCCGTGTTGGAGGGCGACCCCCATTCCGTGCTGGAAGCCATGACCATCGCCGGGTATTGCATCGGCGCCCAGCAGGGCTATATCTACGTGCGGGCGGAATATCCCATTGCGGTGAAGCGGCTGCGGATCGCCATCGACCAGGCTAGGGACTATGGCCTGCTGGGAGATAACATCATGGGCACGGGCTTCAAGTTCGACATCGATCTGCGTTTAGGCAGCGGCGCCTTTGTGTGCGGCGAGGAGACCGCTTTGCTGGCCTCCATCGAGGGCCACCGGGGCGAGCCCCGGACCCGTCCGCCCTTCCCGGCGGTCAAGGGCCTGTGGGGCAAGCCCACCCTGCTCAACAACGTGGAGACCTATGCCAACATCTGCCAGATCATCCTCAACGGGCCGGAATGGTTCGCCTCCATGGGCACGGAGAAGAGCAAGGGCACCAAGGTGTTCGCCCTGGGCGGCAAGATCAACAACACCGGCCTGGTGGAGATCCCCATGGGCACCACCCTGCGGGAAGTCATTTACGATATCGGCGGCGGCATCCCCAATGGCAAAAAGTTCAAGGCTGCCCAGACCGGCGGCCCCTCCGGCGGCTGCATCCCGGCGGAGCATCTGGATATCCCCATCGACTATGATAACCTGATCGCCATCGGCTCCATGATGGGCTCCGGCGGTATGATCGTCATGGACGAGGACAACTGCATGGTGAACATTGCCAAGTTCTTCCTGGAGTTCACCGTGGATGAGAGCTGCGGCAAGTGCCCGCCCTGCCGGATCGGCACCCGGCGTATGCTGGAGATGCTCACCCGCATCACCGAGGGCAAGGGCGAACCCGGGGACATTGAAAAGCTGGAGACCCTGGCCAAGAACATCAAGGCGTCCGCCCTGTGCGGCCTGGGCCAGACAGCCCCCAACCCGGTGCTTTCCACCATCCGGTATTTCCGGGATGAGTACGAGGCCCATATTAACGAAAAGCGCTGCCCCGCTGGGGTGTGCAAGGCCCTGCTCAACTATACCATCGATCCGGAGAAGTGCAAAGGCTGCACCATGTGCGCCCGTCAGTGCCCTGCCGGCGCCATTAGCGGCAAGGTGCGGGAGGCCCATACCATCGACAACAGCAAGTGCGTCAAGTGCGGCGCCTGTATGGAAGCGTGCAAATTCGGCGCCATCAGCCGGAAATAATCCCTTTGCTGGCAAAAGAAACAGAATGCCGGCGCCTACTTTGGGCGCCGGCGCTTTTTTATGCCCGCTGGGTCAGGGCCGGTGGCATTGGCCGGAACAGGGACATCCGCTACAGCCGCCGCTACAGCCGCAGGCGGATTTCCCCTTTTTGCGGTTGCGGATCATCACGGCGATTGCCCAGGCCAGGGCGGCCAATACTAGGCCGCCAACCAATAGATTGGCCCAGTTTTGCACCAAAAACGACAATACAGCCACGTTGAACCCCCTCCTAAAATACAATATGGGGAGAGCCTCCGAAAGGAAATAGTTCAGGCAATGCGGGAGGAAAGGAGGCTCCCTTTCCGGCCAGAGACCGGTCTCGCAAGGGCGGAACCGCCTGTGCCGGGGCGATGGCCCTTGCGCCCTGCTATATGGCGAAGGAATGGTTAGAGTTGACTAACTTCCTTCTGTGGATAGTGTATCCGTTTGCCGGCGGTTTGTCAACCCCCATTCCCAATTAATTTTGAGACAGCAAGCGGGACGCCAACCCCATTGCAGCAGGGAAAAGGGCGGTAGAAAATGGACAAGGCCCTTCCCATAAAAGAAAAAGGGGCGCCCTGCGCCCCTGGGTGAAAAAAGCGATCCGACCTTTAAAAATAGCTCACCTGAACCCGTTTTCCCATCTCCTCCAGGAGTTTGGAGAGGCGTTCGGCGATCTGCATCTTCACGTTGAAGGTGATGGGGAGGCCTTCCTTTTGATGGGCCTCGTTGACGGCCCGGCCCACATAGAAATTCACGTCCGTGGCGTCCTCAAAGAGCATCCGGGCGATCTGGGAAGCGCCGTCTTTTTTGCAGCTCCAGTCCATATAAAGGCGGTTTTCCTTCACATAGTCCTCGGCATATTCCAGCACCTTTGCCATGGTGATGACCCCTTCGGTCACCAGGTCTACCCCCTGGAGCTTGGAGGTGGGGGGGATCTTGGGGTCCAGGTACAGGGGCATGGAGGTATCCAGGGGCTTGCCTAGGTAGGCGGCCGCCAGCTCGCTGGTGGTGCCGCCGCAGACGATCCGCTTGCCCTCCTTGGCGAAGAAGAGGGAAAGCATTTTGTTGGTATCCTCCCGTTTTTCGGGGGGGCCGAAGAGCAGGTTTACCACCTGCCGCCGCCGCAGGCGGATGACGCAGGCGGAGGTATCGTCCCCGGGCTGGCCCCCGTAAAGGCGTTCGCACTCCTCCACCAACATGGCCGCCCAGGTTTTGGCGGTAAAGCTATCGTTGTACATGGTTTCCAGGAAGTCGATGATGGCCGCCCGATCCCAACCCATGTTCAGGGTATTGCCCTGGCTGGCGTTCAGGGCCCCGTCGCTCATAGCCACCAGCACGTCCCCTTCCCAAAGGCGCATACGGGACTTGTAGATGTTTTTTCCATCGATGTTTTCGCAGATCTCCGGGTAATCCACATGTTTGCCCCGCCGCAGCAGGATGGTGTGGGGGTTATCGTATTGGATCAGCTCCGCTTCCGCGCAATCCACAATCCGCAGGATGGTGAAGGTGGAATAAGCCACCTTGCGCTCCGCGCATACCGGCAGCGTGGCGGCGATGGTGCTGACGCAATCCTCCAGGGTAAGGCCGTTGGCGATCATGGTGGAGATGATCTTGCTGGTGAGGGTGGAAAGGATATTGGCCTTTACGCCGCTGCCCAGACCATCCGCCAGCACCAGCACCACGGAGCCATCCGCCTGCTGGACCAGCTCCACATGGTCGCCGCAAAGCTGTTCCCCTGTTTTGGTAAGGGTCACATAGCCGATATCCGTACAAAGCTCATACATTCTCCAGCGACTCCTTTAGCTTGGTCAGGGCCACCTTGGTCTCCGCTGTGGTCTCGCCCAAGAGGGAGGCGATCTCCTGCACGGCCCGCATCTGCTTTTCAATGACCTTGTCCGTGATCTCGATGGTGGTACGGCTCAATTCGGCCTTTTGCACCTTGGCCTTTTCGTCCTCGGTCACATCCCGCATGGTACAGATGAGGATATGGTAGCTCTTGGCGTAGATCACGTTGATGTCTACGTATTTTTTATAATCCGCCAGATACATGCCCTTTTGGGCGATGTTTTTCTCCTGGGTGTAGGCTTGGATAAAGGGCATGGGGTCCATGATATGCACCACCTGATCCCCCAATACGTTCCGGGGATCGCTCACATTGAACAGCTTGCAGGCAGCCGCATTGATCTGCTGCACCTCCATGGCCTCGTTGACCACCAGGATGGCGTTGGGGGTATTTTTGATGATGGTATCCGAGAAGGATTCCGCCTTGCTCAGCAGGAAGGGGAGGCACATATTCAGGTCCGCCTTGCCGGAAAGGACGGCGATGGCCTTTTCCCGGCAGGTATCGTAGCCGCAGCAGCCGCAGTTGAGTTCGTCCGCCGGGCTGGCTTTGCCGATCTTAGCCAGCACTTCCCGTATGGCGGTTTCGCCGGGAACAAAGGATCTGCGCTTTAGGCTGGTATAATCGTGGAACAAGACCTGAGGGTCGGGCTGGGGAATATCGAAATCCACCGGCCGGGTATAGCGGTCCACCGCCTGGTAGTCGCTGAGCAGCAGGCTATGGCGCTTATCCAGGATGGGGCCGGATACGCAGCTGCCCGCGCAGGCGGACATTTCTACAAAGGCGCCCCGGCCGCCGCCCTTTGTCACATCCTCCAGCACCCGCATGCAGTTTTCGATGCCGTCCACCGCAAAGTAGGTATAGTCCTGGTTTTTGCAATCCATGGAGCGGATGATGCCGCCGCAGGTGGGGAAGGAACGGGCGCGGCCGGCCTGGTCTTTGGCTTCTTCTTTTTCGATTTGGATGCCCGCTTCATCCAACCAGGCGGTTAACTCTTCGTAGGTAAGGACGCAGTCCACTAGGCCGGGCACATCATCGGCCTCCGCCTTTTTGGAAATACAAGGGCCGATAAATACGGTCTTGGCCTCCGGATGCCGGGCCTTGATGTCCGTGCAATGGGCTTGCATGGGGGTTTTGACCTTGGCCAGATAGGGCAAGGCGTCGGGATAGTATTTGCGGATCAAAAGGTTGACCGTGGGGCAGCAGGAAGTGATGATGGTATCCATATCCCCCGCCTCCGCCATACGGTCATATTCCCGCTTCACCAGGGTGGCGCCCAGGGCGGTCTCCTCCACGCCGGCAAAGCCCAGCTGTTTTAAAGCCCGCTCCATGGTTTCTATTGTGGCGCCCTCATAGTTGGCCACAAAGCTGGGGGCGACGCTGGCATAGACGGGGGCGCTACCCTGTAGGAGGGCTTTTGCTGCGGGCAAGTCGTCCCGCACCTGTTTGGCGTTTTGGGGGCAGACTACAAAACAGTGGCCGCATAAGATGCAATCGTCTTCTAAAATATGGGCCTGGTCGTCGGAAAACTTAATGGATTTCACCGGGCAGTGCCGTATGCACTTATAACAATTTTTACAATTGGACTTTTTTAGCTTTAAATAATCTCCCATGACATGCGCTCCTTTACGGATAGGCTACTGATATATTTTAATTGTAAAGCCTGGCATTGTGCCTGTCAAGGCAGGGTTCCCAGGGGGTTATAGGAAGCGCTTCTTTTTGCACAACCACAACAGCAATAGGGCAGTGGCGGTACACAGCAAGCATATGGCCCCATAGCCATATTTCCAATGGATGGCCACCATATTGGGAAAATTCATACCATACCAGCCGGTGATCAGGGTCAGGGGCATGAAAATGGTGGTCACCACGGTAAGCAGCTGCATCACCCGATTTTGCCGGATATCGATGGCAGCCTGGTAGGTCTCCCAGATCTGCGCCGCATATTCCCGTAGATGTTCCGCCTGATCCTCCAGCCGGGCAGCCCGGTTTCCAAACCCCTGAAAGGCCAGGGCTTCCGCCTTGGTAAAATAGGCGTCCCCGGCCTGGGCGAGCCGTTCCCCCAGGTCCGACAGCCGGCCATATTGCAGCAGCAGCCGGCCGATCTGCTTGCGCAGGGGCATCATCCGCTCGCCCATGCCTTCCAGGTGCTCCCCCAGCACGTCCTCCTCCAGGGCTTCCAGGCTGGATTCCGCCTCCCGCAGCAGGGCCCCGTCCCCGTCGGCCAGGCCCTCCAGCAGGCGGCAGAACACCTGGGCCGGGCTGGCGGGATGCTTCCATATGGCGTGGTCCGTCATATCGGAAAGGATCTGCGATACCAGGCCGCTTGCATCCAGCAGCAGCAGCCCCTTGGGCCATAGCCCGAAGGAGATGCTGGGGCCGGCCTCGCCCTTTTCCCGCTGGGCCAGGGCCAGGCTGCCGGAAACGTGCCCCGCGCCAAAGGAGAGCCTGGGCGTCCAGGCGGCTTCGCCGGCGGGCAGGCTGCTCAGCTCCATGCCTCCTGGCAGGGGGCAAGGCGTTTGTTCCTCCCGGTCCAACACGATCACCTGGGCGGTCTCCCCGTTTTCCGCCGGGATAAGCCGGTCTGCGATCCGATATTGTAGCATCTTCTCTCGCTCCCTTCTTGCTGGGCCATGGCCCATACATACATAACTATATCATAGCGCGGGCAAAAGACAACCCCAGCCGGCCAATGGCCGCCGGCAGAAGGGGTTGCCGGGGGGAAGGGCGGCTCCAGCCTCCGATTGCCCGGCCCTGGAGGACGGCGCAGCCGATGGCCTGGCCCGGGGGAAGGGGAGACGGGCCTTTCAGGATTTTACATAGGTTTGATTAAGGCGGTATTTCAACTTGACCAAGACCGGGTATCCTAGACTCGTAAAAAAGAAATGTGAAAAACGCAAGGAGGAAAATAAGAAATGAAGAACATCCGGAAAATTGCAGCTATGATAATGGCTGTTGCCATGCTGGTCATCGCCGGCGCTTGCGCCGCCCAGCCTGGGGAAACGGAAACCCCTGCTGCGGAAGCCCCCGCCACAGAAGCCCCTGCCTCTGAAGCTCCCGCTTCCGAAGCCCCTGCCGCTGCCAGCGACTTTGACACCAACGAACTGATCACCGTTGTTTCTCGGGAAGAGGGCAGCGGTACCCGGAGCGCCTTTATCGAGCTGTTCGGGGTAGAACAGGAAGACGCGTCTGGCAATAAGGTGGATATGACCACCGTAGAAGCCAACATCAGCAACAGTACCTCTGTGGTCATGACCACGGTTGGCGGCAATGAATATGCCATCGGCTATATCTCCCTTGGCTCCCTGAACGACACCGTGAAGGCCGTTCAGATCGAGGGGGTAGACGCCACGGTAGAAAACATTAAGAACGGCAGCTATGCCGTATCCCGTCCCTTCAACATCGCCACCAAGGAAGGCCTGAGCGAAGTGGCTGCGGACTTTGTGGCCTACATCATGAGCGCGGAAGGCCAGGCCATCGTAGCGGAGAACGGCTACATCACCGTAGCGGATGATGCTGCCGCCTACGCTGGTTCCGCCCCGGCTGGCAACGTGGTTGTGGCTGGTTCCTCCTCCGTCACCCCTGTGATGGAGAAGCTGGCGGAAGGCTATCAGGCAGTCAACCCCAACGCCACCATCGAAGTGCAGCAGAGCGACTCTTCCACCGGCATGAACATGGCCATGGAAGGCACCTGTGACATCGGCATGGCTTCCCGAGCCCTGAAGGACAGCGAACTGGAGGGCGGCTTGACCCCCACGGTGATCGCCATGGACGGCATCGCGGTGATCGTGAACAACGCTAGCCCGGTTTCCAACCTGAGCGTAGAGCAGGTACGCAGCATCTTCACCGGCGAGGTCACCGAGTGGAGCGAGATCCTGGGCTAACCCAGTCAACCACAAACCGGGGGCGGCGTGCAGCCGTCCCCATCTGTGCGTAATGCAATGCCTGGAAAGGAGCATCCATGAATTCCATCAAAGAGACGTTGGCAAAGATCGTTTTTCTGCTGGTGGCCTGCGTATCCATTCTGGCCGTGGCGTTGATCTGTATTTTCCTCTTTGCCAACGGCATACCCGCCATGGCGGAGATCGGCCTGGGGGACTTTCTGCTGGGCACCACCTGGCGGCCCAGCAACGGCCTATACGGCATCTTCCCCATGATATTGGGCAGCGTGTACGTAACTGCGGGCGCCGTATTGCTGGGGGTACCCGTTGGGATTATGACGGCCATGTATATGGCGTTCTTTGCCAGCAAGCGTACCCTTAGGATCCTACAGCCCGCCGTGGAGCTGTTGGCGGGCATCCCTTCGGTGGTATACGGCTTTTTCGGCCTGGTGGTCATCGTCCCCCTGGTGGACCGGCTGCCCCGCAGCAACGGCAGCTGCATCCTTACCGCTTCCATCCTGCTGGGGATCATGATCCTGCCCACCATCATCACCGTGAGCAAATCCGCCCTGGACGCGGTTTCCCAAAGCTATTATGAAGGCTCCCTGGCCCTGGGCGCCACCCATGAGCGCAGCGTGTTCGCCATCATGCTGCCCGCAGCGAAGAGCGGCGTGCTGGCAGGGGTGATCCTGGGCATCGGCCGGGCCATCGGCGAGACGATGGCGGTGATCATGGTGGCGGGCAACCAGCCCCGCATCCCCGATAGCATCCTCAAAGGCGTGCGGACCCTGACCGCCAACATCGTCATCGAGATGGGCTATGCGGCGGACCTGCACCGGGAGGCCCTGATCGCTACGGCGGTGGTGCTCTTCACCTTTATCCTCATCATCAACGTGAGCTTCTCCCTGCTTAAAAGGAGGAAACAGGTATGAAGAAAGCCCTACAACATGGCTCCCCACGGCCCTTCGCGGCCATAAGGCGTGGATTGGGCCGGCTGTTCCAGCGGCTGCTGGATCAGCGCACAGTATCCCGGGTTTTAAAGTTCCTGGTACGCTTTGCCGCCGCCCTCACCTGCTTTGTGCTGGTGTTCCTGGTGGGGTATATCCTGTTCAAAGGCGTTCCCCATCTTTCCCCCAGCCTGTTTGCCTGGGAATATACCAGCGAAAACGTGTCCCTGACCCCCGCCCTCATCAACACCCTTCTGATGATCCTGCTGGCCCTTTTGGTCAGCCTGCCCCTGGGCATTGGCGCGGCCATTTACCTTACGGAATATACCGGCCGGGGCAATAAGCTGGTGTCCTTGATCCGCATTACAGCGGAGACCCTTTCGGGCATTCCTTCCATCGTATACGGCCTGTTCGGCATGCTGTTTTTCGTGACCGCCCTCAAGCTGAAGCTCAGCCTGATTTCCGGCGCCCTGACCCTGTCCATCATGGTGCTGCCCACCATTTTGCGCACCACCGAGGAAGCCCTGCTGGCGGTGCCGGAAAGCTACCGGGAAGGCAGCTTCGGCCTGGGCGCGGGCAGGCTGCGCACCGTGTGGAAGATCGTGCTGCCTTCGGCCCTGCCGGGTATCTTTGCCGGGGTGATCCTGGCCATGGGTAGGATCGTGGGGGAAAGCGCCGCCCTGATCTACACCGCGGGCACGGTGGCTAAGGTGCCGGATAGCCTCTTTAGCTCCACCCGGACCCTGGCAGTGCATATGTACGCTTTATCCAGCGAAGGGCTCTATATCGACCAAACCTATGCCACCGCCGTGGTGTTGCTGCTGATCGTGGTGGGCATCAACGCCCTTTCCAGCAGGCTGGCTAAAAGCATAACGAAAGGATAAACCATGGATAAATTCACCATTCAAGATCTGAACCTCTACTATGGGGATTTCCACGCCCTCAAGGACGTGGAACTGCACCTGGGGGAAAAGGAGATCACCGCCTTCATTGGGCCTTCTGGCTGCGGAAAATCCACCCTGCTCAAGACCCTCAATCGGATGAACGACCTGGTGGAGGGCTGCCGCATCACCGGGAAGGTGCTGCTGGACGAGGCGGATATTTACGGCAACATGGACGTGAACCTGCTGCGCAAGCGGGTGGGCATGGTGTTTCAAAAGCCCAATCCCTTCCCCATGAGCGTATACGACAACATCGCCTACGGCCCCCGCACCCACGGGGTCCGATCCAAGCTGAAGCTGGACGACATCGTGGAGCAGGCGCTGCGCAACGCCGCCATCTGGGACGAGGTGAAGGACCGGCTGAAAAAGAGCGCCCTGGGCCTATCCGGCGGCCAGCAGCAGCGGCTATGCATTGCCCGGGCCCTGGCGGTACAGCCGGAGGTGCTGCTCATGGACGAACCCACCAGCGCCCTGGACCCCATTTCCACCTCCAAGATCGAAGACCTGGCGGTGGAGCTGAAAAAGGATTATACTATCATCATAGTGACCCACAATATGCAGCAGGCAGCCCGAATCTCCGACAAAACCGCCTTTTTCCTGCTGGGCGAGGTGATCGAATACGGAGAGACCGGCCAGGTATTTTCCCTGCCCCGGGATAAGCGGACGGAAGATTACATTACAGGGAGGTTTGGATAATGCGCAGAGGGTTTGACGCACAGCTGCAGGAACTGAACACGGAGCTGATCGAGATGGGGGCGCTCATCGAGCACGCCATCAAGAGCAGCGTGGAAGCCCTGGTGGAGCAGGACGCCCAAAAGGCCCGGCGGGCCATCGCCTTTGACCGGGAGGTGGATCAAAAGGAGAAGGACATCGAGTCCCTTTGCCTGAAGCTGTTGTTGCAGCAGCAGCCTGTGGCCCGGGATCTTCGCCTCATCTCCGCGGCCCTGAAAATGATCACGGATATGGAGCGGATCGGGGACCAGAGCGCGGATATTTCCGAGATCGTGATCTTCCTTTCCGGCGCCCCCTATATCAAGCCCCTGGACCTATTGCCCAAGATGGCGGATGCCACCATGGGCATGGTCACCCGGAGCATCGACGCTTTTGTGCGGCGGGATTTGGAAATGGCCCAGGGGGTGATCCAGGCGGACGATGTGGTGGACGGCCTGTTCAGCGCCGTGCGGGAGGAACTGACCGGGCTGATCCGGGAGGACCCTGCCAATGGTTCCCAGGCCCTGGATTTTCTGATGATCGCCAAGTATTTTGAACGCATCGGCGACCATGCCGTCAACATTGCGGAATGGGTGGTATACGCCATTACCGGCGTCCATCGCACCGCGGAAGAAAACAAGGAGGACGTATGATCTATTATGTGGAGGACGATGTCAATATCCGGGAGCTGGTGATCTACACCCTGGAAAAAAGCGGCCTCCCTGCCCAGGGTTTTACCGATGGGACGGCGTTTTGGCAGGCCATGCAGGCCAAGCGGCCGGACCTGGTCCTGCTGGACATCATGCTGCCCGGGGAGGATGGGTTGACCATCTTACAGCGGCTGCGCCGGGACCCGGATACCGCTCAGCTGCCCATCATCATGCTCACCGCCAAGGGGGCCGAATACGATAAGGTGATCGGCCTGGATAGCGGTGCGGACGATTATGTATCCAAGCCCTTCGGCATGATGGAGCTGGTCTCCCGGGTACGGGCCCTGTTGCGGCGCACGGTTCCCCAGCCGGGGGAAGGGGTGCTTTCCTGCGGGCCGGTGACGGTGGACGACGGCCGGCATCAGGTGACGGTAAACGGCCAGCCCATAACCCTTACCTTGAAGGAGTACGATTTGTTGCATTTTCTGCTGCGCAACCGGGGCATGGTATTTTCCAGGGAAAGGCTGCTGCGGGACGTGTGGGGATACGACTATGAAGGCGGCACCCGGACGGTGGATGTGCATGTGCAGACCCTGCGCCAGAAACTAGGCGAAGGCGCCAGCATTGTGGAGACGGTTCGCGGGGTAGGCTACCGGGCCGGGGAGGGACAGGCATGACCAAACGCATCTTTCGCACCATCCTGCTGGTGGCGCTACTGGTGCTGCTGGTATGTATGGGCCTTATCACCGGGGTAATGTACGGTTCCTTTGAGGAAAACATGCTGGGGGAGCTGAAAAACGGCACGTCCTATATTGCGGCTGGGGTCCAGCAAAACGGTCTCGACTATCTTTCCACCCTGCCTTCCAGCGGCAACCGGATCACTTGGGTGGCGGCGGACGGCACGGTGCTGTACGATAGCAAGGTGGATGCCAGCACCCTGGAAAACCATAGCGACCGGGAAGAAATATATGAAGCCCTGACCGGGCAAGAGGGGGAAAGCTACCGCTATTCCGATACCCTGAGCGAAAAGACCCTGTATTATGCCCTGCGTCTGGATGACGGCACAGTTTTGCGGATCTCCAGTACCCAAAGCTCCCTGCTGACCGTACTATGGGGGATGTTGCAGCCCATGCTGCTCATCGGCCTGGCGGCGGCCCTGCTCTCCGGGATATTGGCTTCCAAGCTTTCCAAGCGGATTGTAGCCCCCATCAACGGCCTTGACCTGGAGCATCCGGAATCCTGCGAGGCCTATGACGAATTGGCCCCCTTATTCCATAAGCTACAGCATCAAAAAATAGAGATCCAGGAGCGGATCTGCGCCCTGCGCAACAGCCAAAACGAGCTGGCGGCTATTACCGCCAACATGAACGAAGGGCTGATCGTCCTAAGCCAGGGCGGGGATATCCTTTCCATCAATGCCAGCGCAGCCCGGCTATTTCAGGTATCCGGGGAACAACTCCAGGGCCAGAAGCTGATCGCCCTAAACCGCAGCGACCAGTTGGCCCAGGTGGCGGAGCAGGCCCTGGCGGGCAAGCCGGCCAGCGCCATCCTGGAGCTGCGGGGCCGCAGCTACGCCCTGTATGCAAGCCCGGTGCCCGGCCATCGGGGGGCGGTGCTGCTGGTGCTGGATGTGACGGAAAAGCAGCAGGCGGAAGCCCTACGGCGGGAGTTTTCCGCCAATGTATCCCATGAGTTAAAGACCCCCCTTACCTCCATATCCGGCTATGCGGAGATCATCCGCAACGGCCTGGTGGATCCGGAGGATATCCCCGCCTTTGCCGGCAGGATCTACGGGGAAGCCAACCGTCTATTGGCGCTGATCCGGGATATCATCCGGCTTTCCAGCCTGGATGAAGGGGTCGTGGATAGCCAGCGAGAGCCGGTAGAGCTGCTGGCCTTGTGCGCGGGGGTATGCAATCACCTCCAAGCCGCCGCCCAGAAGGCCCAGGTAAGCCTGCGGGTGGATGGGGAGACCGCCACAGTTTTTGGCGTAAGGTCCATTTTAGAAGAGATGGTGTACAATCTGTGCGACAATGCCATTAAGTACAACCGGCCCCAAGGCAGCGTGGTGGTATCGGTGCATAAAAAGCCCGGCGCCATCCTGTTGCAGGTCACGGATACGGGCATCGGCATCCCGCCGGAGCACCGGGAAAAGGTATTCGAGCGGTTCTACCGGGTGGATAAAAGCCATTCCAAGCAGACCGGCGGCACGGGCCTTGGCCTGTCCATCGTGAAGCATGGGGCGGCCTACCACAATGCCAGCGTATCCTTATCCGAAGCGCCGGGCGGCGGCACCTGCGCCCAAGTGCGGTTCCCCCTGTAAAGGGATTAAAAATAGGGAGGGCAGAAACTGCGCTCCCATTTTATGCTTTGGGCGAACGCTGCGGCGGCTAACGAAAGCGCCTATTTTCACCCAGCGGCTGGGCAAAGAAGGAGAAAGGCTCCATGCGCCCGCATCCATGGCGTTAAGGCTGAAAGAAAGGATTGCGCCGGATGGGCGGGTACGGGGTGGGGGAGACGATGGGCAGGGGGGCGGAAAGGTCATAGTTGGGGCTGATATGGGGATCGCCCCAGAGGAGCGTATCCCGCAATCCATCGTAGGCCCGGCGCTGGTCCCCCTGTCCGGCCTGGGCCAGGCTGGGCAGGGGGCCATGGTGGCGCAAAACCGTGTAGGGGGTATAGACGCAGGCCAACCCCCGCCGGCCCAGCCGCAGGCATAGCTCCACATCCAGCCCCGCTTGGGAAAAGCTTTCATCAAAGCCCCCCACGTTCCAGAACACCCTTGCCGGAATGGCCAAACACGCCAGGGATAGGTAGGAAACCGCCCGGATGCTGTTGACCAGCCGGTTTTTCCTTAGGCGATCCGTGTCGTCCCCCTGGCCGGCGTAAAAGCTGCCTGTCCACCCCTCGATCCCGACCACGCCGCCGGTAAATAGCAGCTTCCCCGCTTCGTCCACCAGCTTTCCCCCGGCGGCGCCCACTCCAGGCCGGTTCAGCTGCTCCAGCAGCCGGCCCACCCAGCCGGGGGACAGGATCTCCACCCCAGGGCTGAGGAAAACTAGGGTATCCGCGCTGGTGGAACGGGCAGCCAGGTTCAGGCCCCGGGAAAGGTTGCCCTCTCCAGGAAAGAGGATCTGCGCCGCCCGGTTCTTTTTTAGAAGCTGGTAATACCGCAGGGTGGTGGCATCCCGGCTGCCCAGATCCACAATGCGAATGGCGCAGGGGGGCAGGACGGTATAGGCTTCCAGGCTTTCCAGGAGCCTACGAAGGCCGGCGCAGTGGTTCCGGTTGGGAATCACAATGGAAAAAGAAGGCTTGTTTCCAACCGGGGCCCATACACGAAAGCTGCCGGGCCATTGGCCGCAAGCCACCCGCTCTTGGCCGCCCAAGGCCGTTTCCAACAGGGCGACGGCCGAAGGGCCGGGCCGACGGTCTTGGAATAGGGTATATAGGGGCCTGGGAATGTGTACCGCCCGGCGGCTGGCAGCCAGGGCTTTTAGGTTGAAGGCATACCGGGCCTCGGCGGAGGCTCCCGCCATAGGGCCCACTTGCTTCAGCAGGTTCCGGTGTACGGCGACCCCGCAGGAGAGCATATCAAAACTGGATTGGGTGATCAGGCTGGGAGCGCTTTTAAAGAAGGGAAGGCGGCAGCAGGGAGGATGGGGATAGAGAAAATCCTCGTCCCCGTAGATCAGGTCCGCGCCCCCTGCGGCGGCTCGGGCAAAATGATACAGGGCGTCCGGGGCCAACGTATCCCCCGGCCAAAGATATAGGAAATAGTCCCCGTCGCCGGTTTCCGGCAGGGTAGCGGTTTGAAAGCGGTCGTAGGATTGGGCCTTGAGGGACGCCATGGTCCGTTCCCGGTCGGCGGGGGTCCAATCCCCCTGGAACAACAGGATAAACCGGGGCAAGGCCAACGGAGGATTGTCCCGTTGCAGCGCCAGCTCCTGGGACGTGGGGGCCACGGCCTGCAAATAGGCGGCGTAAGGCTCCTCCACAAAGGAATAAGACGCGCTCTCGGGCTGAGCCGGGGGCGCGTCTAAAAAATCTTTTAATTGTTGGACGCCCATTCTCATGGGCTTAGTGTGCCAAGAGGCCGGGGGGATTATACCGTTTCCGGCTCCTCGTCGCAGGTTTCGTCCACCAGGGTGATGGATTTGATCCGCACCGGGGTAAGGGGCCGGTCAGCCGGGCTGGTGGGGACGGCGGCAATGGCGTCCACCACATCCATGCCTTCGATCACCTTGCCAAAGGCAGCGTATTGGCCATCCAGGAAATTGCCGTCCTTGTGCATGATGAAGAACTGGGAGCCGGCGGAATCCGGATGGGCGGCCCGGGCCATGGAGATCACGCCCCGGTCATGACGCAGGGGATTGGGGAAGCCGTTTTGGGTGAATTCTCCCCGGATCTGATAGCCGGGGCCGCCCATGCCGGTACCCTGGGGGCAGCCGCCCTGGATCATGAAGCCGGATATGACCCGGTGGAACAGCAGGCCGTCGTAAAAGCCCTTGGAAACCAGGGACTTAAAGTTGCGCACCGTGTTGGGGGCGGCGGTGGCGTCCAGCTCCAGCTTGATAACGCCGCCGTTTTCCATTTCAATTACTACCATGGAATGCTCTCCTTTTTTTCCGCCGCAGGGTTGCGGCAATTTTTTTATGGAAGCCTGATCCCTCAGGCAAAGAGGAAGGTCATGGCCAGGGCGCCGTATAGGTTGAAGGCGATGGCGAACAGGCCGATGGCTTTTTCGTGGAAGGGAAGGGGCCGGTCCTTTTGCAGGAGCAGATATGCCAGGACCATGGGCAGCATATCCACCGTATAGCGGGCGCCGAATTGCCAGCCGCCAAAGGTTTTGTGGACGCAGAGCAGCAGCAGCTCCGCCGCCATGGCCAATAGCAGCGCCCACCGCAACCCATCCATGTGCTTGGCCCGCCCATCCCGGAACACCTGTATGAACAGCAATAGGTACAGGGGATTGGCCACATAGAACAGGAACCCGTTGAAGTAGGGAAATTCCAGGCGGCCGCCGGCGGTTATGGTGACGGGGCGCAAAAGGATATTGCGCAGGTTTTCCAGCAGGTAGGAAAGGTGGAATTGGCCGTCGGGGGCTTCTAAAAATTCCGGCAGGTAGTTGTGGCCAAACTCCAAGGGATTGCCGAACCGGACATAGTTATACCACATGTACCCGCCGCCGATGCAGGCGGGCAGGATCAGGCAGGGCAGCTGCTTTTTCAGGCAGCCCCAGGGGGAGAGGCCGGCCTTCCGGTCCGCCTGGTAAAAGTAGACGAACAGGGGCAAAAAGGCGCAGATGGAAAAGGGCCGGCAGCCCACGGCCAGGGCCACCAGGGCGTAGGCGGTCGCCCGATGGCCGTCCAGGGCGGCCAGCAGGCAGCCGGTAAGCAGCAGCATATTCAGGGCCTGGGCCTGGAACCACACCCCGCCGGAGGTGCTCATCCAGCACATATTGGAGCCCAGCACATAGAACAGGCCCAGGAAGGCGGCGGCAGGGGGCTTGACCCCCCGGCGGCACAGGCAAAGATAGGCTAAGGCAGCCGTACCCATGGCGTAGAGGATGATCAACAGGTTGTTGGGGGTATTTTCCCCAAAGAGATAGGTCAAAGGCAGCATGACCACGCTGGGGAAGGGGGGAAAGGAAACATACCAATCCCCCTGGTAGGTGGCCAGCTCCAGCCAGGGATAATCCTGCCCCAGGCTTAGGCGGCCTTCCCGCCAGGCCAAGGCTTGCAGGGTATAGCTATCCAGAGGCTCGTGGGCGAACAGGGTGCCCCCCAGCAAGTCGTGCAGCAGGATATAGACCAGCAGCATAAGGGCCAGCATACCCCATAGATATTGGATGCGTTGCCGCTTCATAAGGTTTCCTTCCATGGCATAATGATACATGGCTTTTCCATCCTTTGCAAGCCCTGCCGTCAGCGGGCCCGGCGGGCGCCGGCCTTTTTGCTGCGGTGGCACATCATGCATTCGGTGAGGATGGTGATAAACTCGGTGACGCTGGGGGCGTCCTGGACGGAATAGGCGCCGAACAGCCTGCGGATGGCAGCTTTATTGCCGGATTCCCAGGTGCGCTTGATGGCGAAGCGGATATTGCGTTCCAGGTTCTGCTTGGGGATATCAAAATGCGCCAGGACCATGGGATATAATTCCTGAGAGAGACGGTACATCAACTCCGGCTTTGCTTCGGTCTTCTGGAGAATAAAGAGCAGATAGGCATAGCCCTTGTACCTGGGCTGCATACCCAGCTCCCGCAAAACGTCCGCCGGGACAAAGGTGCCGTACACATAGATCCCCCCTTCATTTAAATAAGAAACAAATCATGAAATGAAATGTGTAACGCAAGTATATACTGGGGAAATCCGATTTGGCAAGCGGAGGCAAGCCTTTCTACAAAAAATGACGAGCCGCAACGAAAAAAGAGGATTTTCTTCAGGAAAAAAGGCGAAAAAACGGGCCCCGCAAGGGGCGGCATAGGCCCTGCCCGCCGGCATGAAAAAAGGGCCGCCACCCCAGCCGGGGGTTGCGGCCCTCTATCCACATTGCAGCGCCGTCAATCCAGGTCGTCAAACAAGCCGGTATGATCCAGCGTGGCAAAATAATCCTTGGGGGTTTCCGGCCGGCGCAGAAGCTGCACGCTGCCATCCTCTTCCAGCAATAGCTCCCCGCAGCGCAGCTTGCCGTTGTAGTTATAGCCCATGGAGCGGCCGTGGGCGCCGGTATCGTGGATCACCACCAGATCCCCCATTTCCACCTGGGGCAGCAGCCGGTCTACGGCGAACTTGTCGTTGTTTTCGCACAGGGAACCGGTCACGTCGTACAGGGTGTCCCCAGGCAAATGCGCCTTGGCCGGCACGGTGATGTGGTGGTACGCCCCGTAGAGGGCGGGCCGCATCAGGTCGCAGGCGGAAGCGTCCAGGCCCAGGTAATGCTTGTGGGTCTTTTTTTCATGCAGGGCGGTGGTGATCAGATATCCATAGGGCCCGGTCACATACCGGCCCAGCTCCATATACAGCCGGGGGGATAGGCCGTTGGGCATGGCCAGCCGGTCATAGACCTTGCGCACCTGTACGCCCACCGCCTCCATATCCACCGGCTCCTCCTCCGGCCGGTAGGGGATGCCCACGCCGCCGGACAGGTCGATGAAGCTCACCTCCACCCCGGCATAGGCCCGGGCCTCCAGGGCCAGCTGCAAAAGATCCTCCAGCAGCACGGGGAAATAGGCGGGGTCCAGGGAACAGCTGATGAGCATGGCGTGGATGCCAAAGCGCTGGGCGCCCATGGACTTGAGCATGGCGAAGGCCTCCAGCAATTGATCCTTGGTCATGCCGAATTTGGAATCCTGCAAATTCCCCATAATGGCGTTGCGATCCAGGGAAAAATGGCCGGGGTTATAGCGGCAGCAAACGGTTTGGGGGATGCCGCCGTGGGCGGCTAGATATGGCACATGGGTCAAGTCGTCCAGGTTGATGATAGCTCCCAGGGACCGGGCGTAGGCATATTCCTCCCCCGGGGTATCGTTGGAACTGAACATGATCCGGTCCCCGGTGATGCCCAGCCGCTGGCACAGCATCAATTCCGTCATGGAGGCGCAGTCCATGCCGCAGCCTAGGTCCCGCAGCAAGGCCAGGATACCGGGGGTGGGGGTGGCCTTTACGGCAAAGTATTCCCGGAACCCAGGGTTCCAGCCAAAGGCGGCCTGTAAGCCCCGGATGCAGCGGCGGATGCCGCCCGCGTCATACAGGTGGAAGGGGGTTGGATATTGTTCCACAATGGAGCGAAGCTGCTCCAGGGAAAAGGGAAGGGGTTTTCCGGCCATAGGCGGCTCCTTTCAAGCGTCATCCGCAGGTCTATCGCCCCACCGGCCAAAGGGGACGGAACCGATAGACGGCAAACATACATGCATTAGTATAATCGGGAAAGCCGGCCAAAATCAAGGCCCAGGCGGGAAAAACGCGGGAAAAAAGAGCGATGGTTCCCTATGCCACCGCCCCTAACCCCGGTTCATTCCGCCGGGACGCCGCCTGCGGGGGGCGGGGAGGGATCCTGGACGGCATACCAGGCCCCATCCGCCAAAATATAAGCCGCATCCCCTGTGATGACATAGGAAAAGCAGGAGGCGCCGCCTTGCTCCAAGGCGATGTCGTAGACCTCCCCGCCCTCCGCGTCCCCGGGGGAAGCCCCTTGCGCAAAGGCAACCGGCTGGAATTCCAGCTGGGCGATCCAAGCCACCAGCCCCTGGCAAGCATCTCCCTCCAGGACCTGGCTGTGGGATTCGCCCGCTAGGGTATGGGTCATATAAAGCCGTTCCACCGGCCCATCCTTAGGCAATAGGTCAGGTAGGGCCTTGTGGGCGGATTGGCAACCCAGCAGGCAGACTAGAGGGGCCAACAGCAATACAAGCTGGAGATATCGTTTCATCGCGGCGCCGCCTTTCTTAAGAGCTTTGCTTCTTGCTGCCTTCATCTTAACGGCAAGGGGCGCAAGTGTCAAGAATCAGGGGGATGGGGGAGGGATTTTCCAGCCGGCCATTACAAAACCCAGCAGGACATTGTATAATAAAGATAATTGTACCCAAATCATGGACGCCGATAGGAGGAGAGGGATGACGGAACTGGAAAAATGCCTGGCAGGGGAATATTACAACTGCCACGACCCGGTATTCCTGGAGATGAAGGGCCGGGCCCGCAAGCTGTTGCAAGGGTACAACAGCCTGCAATATGATCAGAAGCGGGAAAAGGAAGCCATTCTGCGCCAGTTGCTGGGCTCCATGGGCGATCATGTTTCCATCGCCCAGCCGTTTCTCTGCGACTATGGGAGGAATATTCACATAGGCAACAACGTATCGGTCAATATGAACTGTACCTTTGTGGATTGCAACGCCATTACCATAGGGGATCAAGTTTTGATCGCCTCCAATGTGCAGCTTTATACCTCCACCCATCCGGTGGAGCTGGCCCAAAGGCTGACCCCTGGCTGGAAGCCGGACCCAACGGCATACTTTTGCCGCACCTATGCCCTGCCCATCCGCATCGGGAACGGATGTTGGCTGGGGGGCGGGGTGATCGTCCTGCCGGGGGTGCAAATTGGGGATGGCGCGGTGATCGGCGCGGGCAGCGTGGTAACCAAGGATATCCCGGCAAACGTGCTGGCGGTGGGGAACCCTTGCCGGGTGCTGCGCCCCATCAATCAGGGCGGATGCGAGAAGCCTTAGCATATAAGCGTAATACAAGGGGACAACGTACCCAGGGAATAAACAAAGGAGAGGATAAGAATGCTAAAGGAATTATTGGAACAGGGCTTTGGCCTAGAGGAAGGGTATAATTGCGCGGAGCGCATCATCTATGGGGCGAATCAAGCCTATGGGATGGGCCTTAGCAAGGAGAGCCTAAAGCTGTTTGCCGGCATGGGCGGCGGCATGGCGGTTGGGGAGATGTGCGGGGCGGTTACGGCCAGCATAGGGGTGCTCAGCCATTTCTTCGTCCGGGACCGGGCCCACGAGCCGGAGGGAAAGATCAAACCTTTGAGCGTGGAATTCGTCAAGCGGTTTGTGGAGCGGATGGATTGTTACCGGTGCGATTGCAGCCGGCTTAAGGAGCTATACCGGGTACCGGATGGGAATTGCGACCGGGTGATCCTGGGGGCGGCGGAGGTGTTGGACGCATTGCTGGTGGAACATGGAGCCATCCAGCCTGCAACGGCGGGGTAAAGGAGCGCGTATGCAGGCGGGAAAAGGGAACAAGGCCATTGCCGTCCTGGGGGGCGGCAATGGGGCACACGCTTTGGCGGCGGACCTGGCGCTGCGAGGGCACCGGGTACGGATGTATTACCGGCGCCGGCGGGCCAGGCAGGTGTTTGAGACCGGGGAGATCCAGGTTTCCGGCGCGTTTTCCGGCACAGCCCGGCTGGAACTGGTGACCGACGAGCTGGCAAAGGCAGTGGCCGGGGCGGATTACGTATGCCTGGCGGCCCCGGCCTACAGCCATGAGACCTATGGCCATATGCTCAAGGGGTTGTTGGACCCCAACCAGGTATTGGTGCTTTGTCCAGGCGCGTTCGGGTCGCTACAGATGCGGCGCATTTGGGCGGAAGCGCCTGCGCCTGTCATCGTGGAAACCAACAACCTACCCTATGGGGCCCGGTTGACCGGGGACGGCCAGGTAACGGTATTCGGGCGCAACGTGGTGAACGTGGCCTGTATGCCCGCTTCCGCCGGGCCGGACCTGCTGCCCAGGCTCCAGGCGGACCTGTTTGACATCGGCCGGCTGGAGCGGGATGTGGTAGCCTGCGGCCTGTCATTGGTGAACCCGGCCCTGCATCCGGGGCCCTGTTTGGTGAACGCCAGCAGCATCGAGCGGCCGGATGTGGATTTCTTTTTGTATGAGCACGGTTTTACCCCGGCGGCGGCGAAGCTGGCTTTGGCGGTGGACCGGGAGCGGGTGGCTGTGGCCAAGGCTTTGGGATATGAGGATCTGCAGCCGGTGGCGGACTTCGCCCACATCCCGGCGGACTATACCTGGCAGCAGCTGTATATGGCCATCCATGGGAACATCACCCATACGGTGATCCGGGGCCCCAATGACCTGGAACATCGGTATCTGACGGAGGATATTCCCTATGGCTTGGTGCCCTGGGTACATCTTGGCAGATGGGCCGGGGTAGCCATGCCCAAAACCGACGCCATCGTCCAACTGTTTCAAACCATCCATGGGGTGGATTGGTACCAGGTGGGCTGTACCCCCGCAAAGCTGGGGATCGATACCATGCAGCCGGAAGCCTTCGCCAAATATTTGCAGACCGGGGTGTTTCAGCCGGGAGAATAAAAAAAATTGTCCTTTTGTGACTGGGTCACGGAAGGCCGGGGCGCAAAAGGGTATAATAAGGCCAACAACCAAGAGAAACTAAGAAAAGGAGAATGAACGATGTCTGCGCTGATCATAACCAAAGAAAACTTTGAAAAGGAAGTTATGCAATCCGATAAGCCGGTGCTGCTGGATTTCTGGGCGCCCTGGTGCGGTCCCTGCCGGATGGTATCCCCTCTGGTGGACGAGGTGGCCAATGAAGTGACCCACGCCAAGGTGGGCAAGGTGAACGTGGACGAGGAGATGGAGCTGGCCAAGAAATTCCGGGTCATGAGCATCCCCATGCTGGTGGTCATCAAGGACGGCAAGGTGGTCCATTCCTCCGTGGGCGCCCGGCCCAAGGATGATATCCTGGATATGCTCAAGGTCTAAGCGCCTATGCAGCATCCCAAGCCCCGCAGATGGCGATTGCCGGCAATCCTGGGCATAGCCGGCTGCCTGGCAGGCTATGCCTACTATCGATTCATCGGCTGCAGCGGCGGCTGCGCCATCACATCCAGCCCCTATATTTCCACCCTGTACGGCGGGGTGATCGGCCTGCTGCTTTCCGTGGCGGCGGCGCCGGAGAAAGGTTGAGGCGATGCAATATCTGATTTCGTTCCTGGAGGGGATGATCACCTTCATTTCCCCCTGCCTGCTTCCCATGATCCCGGTCTATATTTCCTATTTTGCCGGGGGCGAGGAGCGGGATACCAAAAAGACCCTGGTCTGCGCCCTGGGCTTTGTGCTGGGCTTTACCCTGGTGTTTACCGCCATGGGCGCCCTGGCCGGTACCCTGGGCAGCTTCCTAAAATCTCACCAGACCGCTGTAAACATCGTATCCGGCTTGGTGGTGATCTTCTTCGGCCTGTGCTTTATGGACGTGATCAAGGTGAACATTTTTAAAGGTTCCCAGCGCTCCGTCAACGTGAATAACATGGGCTTCTTCTCCGCCGCCTTGTTCGGCGTGGTGTTTTCCCTGGGCTGGACGCCCTGCGTAGGCGCCTTCCTGGGCTCCGCCTTGATGCTGGCTTCCCAGCAGGGCCATGTGCTGGCCGGGGTGCTGATGCTCCTGTGCTATTCCTTGGGCCTGGGGGTTCCCTTTATCCTCAGCGCGGTCCTCATCGACAAGCTGAAGGGCACCTTCGATTTCATCAAGCGAAACTATCGCACCGTGAATCTGATCTGCGGCGGGCTGCTGATCCTGGTGGGCGTCCTGATGGCCACCGGTATGCTGGGCAGGCTGCTGGCGGGCTTAAGCTAAGGAGGCGTTATGAGCAAAAACACAAAAACATTGCTATTGGTCCTGGTATTCGTCCTATTGTTGGGCGGCGCGTACATTCTATATAATCAGCTGAGCGGCCAGGTGGCCCGGGATTCCATCGTGGTGACCCAGGAAGCGGGCAGCATATCCGGCACCCAGGAAACACAGGCTCCGGAGGCATCCCCCCAGGCGGAGGAAGAAACCCCGGCAGAAACGGAAGCGCCTGCCCAGGAGGAAGCCCCTGCGGCCCCGGACTTTACCGTGCTGGATACGGATGGCCAGGAAGTGCGCCTTTCCGATATGCAGGGCACGCCGGTGGTGTTGAACTTCTGGGCCAGCTGGTGCCCGCCCTGCAAGAGTGAAATGCCGGACTTTGAAGAAGCCAGCAAAACCTACGAAGGCAAAGTGGCCTTCATGATGGTGAACCTGACGGACGGAGGCCGGGAAACCGTAGATACGGCCAAAGCCTATATTGAAGAGCAGGGGTATACCTTCCCCGTTTACTTCGACACCCAGCAGGAGGCCGCCGCAGGCTATGGGGTGGTATCCATTCCCACCACCTATTTCATCGACGCCCAGGGAGGCGTGGTGGCCTATGGCCAAGGCGCGCTGGACCAGAGCGCCCTGGAGCAGGGTATCGGCATGATCCTGGGAGAATAAACGAACCGGCCTTGCGCCGCATGGTATACCCAAGGGGCAGCGGATCTCCGCTGCCTTTTGGCGTGGCGTCAGGCCCGCGGGGGGGCGGCGGCGGTTTTTGGGGGGGGGGGGCCTGGGGGCCCCCCCCGCCAAAAACAAAAATACCGGGGGGGGGGCCCGCCCCCCCCCCGCCCGGGGTGGGGCCGGGGGGGCCGGCGCCCCCCCCCCCCCCCCCCCCCCCCCGCGGGCCCCAGGGGCGACCTGCTCCACAAAAAGAAAGCCTATGCCGCCAGCTTGCGCAGCTTTTCCCGGTCCAGGACCCGGATCCAGCCCCGGGACACCTCCACGACGCCTTCGGCGGCAAAGTATTTCAGCATACGGGACACCACTTCCCGGGCGCTGCCGATGTAGCGGGCAGCCTGTTCGTGGGTGATCTTGATGGTATCCCCTTGGGTGCGGGAAAGGGCGTCCAATAAAAAGACCGCAAGCCGCTGGTCCATCCGCATGAACAGCACCTGTTGCAAGGCCCAGATCACGTCTGAAAAACGCTCTGTGGCCACCCGGTAGCTCCAACATTCCACGTAGATATTCTGTTGGGACAGGGTAGCGAAGGCAGGGGCGGCCACCAAAAAGAGCTGGGTATCCTCCTCCGCGTCGATGTGTACGTCAAAGGTGATGGCAGAGATCACGCAGGAGGCGGACAATACGCAGGCCTCCCCAGGTCCCATCCGGTATAGGGTGATCTCCCTGCCGTCCTCGGAGAGCAAATAGGTGCGTAGGGCGCCGTTTTTCAGGATCAGAAGGCCCAGACATTCCGCGTCGCCGCTATGGAGGTTGGCGCCTTTTTTATAGTGCATCAAGGTCGCGTGTTCTGTTAAAAAAGCCTGCTCCTGGGGAGAAAGTCGATCCCAGGGGGCAAAGGACTGGGCAAACAGGGCGGCGTCGGTAGAATTCAGCATTGCATATCCTCCTTGGCTCATTCAACCCCATTGTACCCAATATGTTCCAGCAACGCAAGGGCCGGCCCATGGAGGAGATGGGAGGCCAAAGCCTATATTCGGCGAAAAGGCAGGAATGTAAACTTTAGTTGCCGGAATGCCAAGGCACATGGATAGACCGATGGAAGGAAACCGGGTATACTTTTAGACGAAAGGGAGGCGATGAGCAATGCAGATCGGCCCGCGGATTCAAACCCTGCGACGGAGCCGGGGCTGGACCCAAGAACAATTGGCGCAGGCTTTGAAAGTATCCCGGCAAGCGGTCTCCAAATGGGAGGCAGGGCAGGCCATGCCGGACGGTGCAAACCTTGTGGCCCTGAGCCGGGCGTTTGGCGTCAGCATGGATTCCCTGTTGTTGGGGGAGGAAGCCATGCCGGATTCCTATGCCGGCGTACGGGACGCCCAGGCGGATCGGAACCGGCGAATAGGGCTTCTGTTCGCCTATACGGGCCAGGCTTTGGGGCTTTTTATAAGCCTGTATGGCCTGCTGGTGATCCGCTCGCAGCTGGTGGCGGCCAGCGGCTTCCTGATGCAGATCTTCAGCCTGCTGGGGTTCCAACTGGGCTATAAATGGTTTCAAGCCGGGGTGGATTGCGGGAAATGGCGGCTTTGCTATCTGCGGGGGTGCCTGTGGATGATGGCCATTTATCCTTGCCAGCTCTTGCTGGGGACAATCTGGAGCCTGTCGCCCGGGCCGCACAGCGGCTGGCTCAAGACTGCGTCCATCCTGCTGGCATATCTGGCGGTATGCTTGCCGGGGGATCGGTTGTTGCGCAAAAAGGGAGAAACAAAGGGGTAGAAAATGGAAATCCGAAAGGCAACCATAGAGGATGCGGCCTGCATCAGCAGCATCTTTTGGGAAAGCTGGCAAACCGGCTATCGCGGCCTGATCGATCAGGCTTATCTGGACGGGCTGCGGCCAGATCATTGGCAGGCGTTTTTTGCGTCCCAGCTACAGCCCGGGAGCCTGGAGGCCCGGGTGGCCATGCTGGGGCCGGAGGCTGCGGGGGCGGTGGCCTACGGGGCGTTTATTCCGCCAACGGGTTCCCAGGTGCCTGCCCGGGGAGACGGGTATGTGCAGGCTTTGTATGTGCGGCCTGCCTTTATGAGGCAAGGCGTTGGCAGCGGCCTGTTACAGGCTGCGGAGGAAGGGTTGCGGGCCATGGGCTATCGGACGGCCTTCCTGTATGTGCTGGATACCAATGAAAAGGCCCGGCGGTTTTACGAAAAGCAGGGCTATCGTTGGAACGGGGAGAGGCTGGGCTGCCGGGCGGGGGAACAGGAATTGACGGACTTATGCTATGAAAAGCCCTTGGGCGAATAAGCAAAATGCTGGGAATGAACATAAGGGGGTGGATATTTCCTGGGAATGTGGTAAACTATATATATGCAACATATTGTATTTGATTTAGAATGGAATCAAGCGGTCATACGGGAGAAGATCATCCAGTCCCCCGTATTTCTCCATGGAGAGATCGTGCAGATCGGGGCCGTTAAGTTGGACGCGGACTTTCAGGAGTTGGATCAGCTCAAGCTGGACGTGAAGCCTGCCTATTATACCCGCATGAACAGCCGGGTGCGCAGGCTCACAGGCATCAGCAACCAGATGCTTAAGCAGGGCTTGTCCTTTCCGGAAGCGTTGGAGCAGTTTCGACTTTGGTGCGGCGCAGAAGGGCCCTATGACTTCATCACCTGGGGCACCGACGATATGCCCATCCTCCGGGAAAACCTACAGCTCTATGAACAGGAGCTGGATTGGTTACCCACCTGCTATGACCTGCAGCGGATCTACGACCAGCAGGTAGCCCATGGCAATCGCCAGTGGGCCCTTTCGGCTGCCTTGGAAAAGCTGGAGATCTCCCCCATCGGCCAGGCCCATGACGCGCTGAACGACGCGGTGAACACGGTGCAGGTATGCAAGGCGTTGGATATGGAACGGGGGCTACAGGAATATACGGAGCCCGAGCGGCGGGAAAAGCGTGCGCGCCGCGGGATCGGCAGTATGGATATGGTATTGCTTAGCGAGATCCTGGAACAGAACCAGGCGCGGCCATGTTTTTGCCCCGCCTGCGGTATGCCTTTGGAACCCACCCCATGGACTCCCCGGGGAGAGGGCCGGTTTATGGCCACGGCGGCTTGCGAGGAGCATGGGGAATATGTGCTCAAGCTGCGAATCCAGGAGGGAGAGGAGGGGACCTATGTCCTTACCCGCACCCTGCGCACCATGGACGACGACGCCCGGGCCCAAATGGAAAAATCCGGCAGCCGCCGCAAAAAGCGCCGGCGCAGGCGGGGCAAGGGCGGCGGCGCGGCCCCTGTGGAAGGGGAATAAGCCTTTCGGCTCCATGGACGGTTCCGCCCTATGAATGGGCCGTCCTGTTGGAAGAATGGGATTCAGCTCCTGCTGTTCAGCAGGAGCCCAGCCTGTCGAAAAACCCCCGGGGGTTCGGGGGCCGCAGCCCCCGGAGGCTTTGATCGGATTTGGCGACATGCGCGT
>UQRU01000006.1 GCA_900543475.1 uncultured Eubacteriales bacterium | reverse complement strand
AGGGAGTTTTTCTGTCTACATCATCGCCACTAGGCTTCTTTTGAACCACTCGCCCAGCGAGTGGTTTTCTTATACAAAAAGGGGACGGCTGGTTCGCAGCCGTCCCTTGCTATGGAATGCCTATAGGAGAATGCAGATCAAGCCGTTGCATCCATCGTTGACCATCCGTTGTACGGTGGTTTGCAGTTTGTGCTGTACATCGTCCGGCATTCGGTCCACCTTGGAGGTCATCCCGTCTTTTACCAGTTCAAATAGGGGTTTGCCAAAGATATTGGTTTGCCACAATTCGCTGGGGTCTTTTTTATAGGTATCCGTCAAATAGTGCATAAATTCCGTACTTTGGGCTTCCGTGCCTACCAAGGGGACGATCTCGTTTTCCACGTCTACCCGGATCAAATGCATTCCCGAAGCCTTGGCCTTGAGCCGGATCCCATAGCGGCTGCCCTGCTGCACCAAGGTGGGCTCTTCCAATTCCATTTCCTCCAAAGCCGGCGGCACCATGCCGTAGCCTGTGGCGTTTGCCCGTTCCAAGGCATATTGCAGCCGGTCATACGCCCGTTTTGCCCCTACGAACTCCCGAATGGTGGCGATCAAATGGGCGTCATCCTTGATCTCATAGCCGCATTCCTCCCCCAGGATGGTGTAGAATAACCCATCCTTGGGCCGAAGTTCCATCTCCACCCGGCCGCTGCCCAGGGACACCTGCCGCAACATACCGGCCTCAAACCCCTCGATCTCCTGCAGCGCCTCCAACACGGCCGTATAATCCCGCATCTTGCTAATGCCGTCCAAGGATGCTTCCAAAGGTTCCAGAACCCGGCGCACCAAATAATGCTCCCGGCCTAGGGCGCTTAGCCAGCCTGGCAACCGGATATGCAAGAGCCGGATGGGGAACTCATATAAGATCGTCTCCAAAATGCCCATGGCGGTCTGGGCGCTCATGTGAAGGGCGTCTAAGGGCTGCACTGCGGTGCCATATTGTTGAGATAAGGTCTGGGCCAATTCTACGGTTTCATCCGCATCCGGATGGGTGCTGTTAAGCAGGATCACAAAAGGCTTTCCCTGCTCCCGCAATTCTTGAATGACCCGCTGTTCCGCTTCCACATAATCCGCCCGGCTGATCTGGCCGATGCTGCCATCGGTGGTCACCACCACGCCGATGGTGCTATGCTCGGTTATAACCTTTCGCGTGCCGATCTCAGCCGCCTCTTCAAAGGGAATATCATAATCAAACCAAGGGGTGCGGACCATCCGCGGCATATCGTTTTCCATGTGGCCGGTAGCGCCCCGCACCATATAGCCTACGCAATCCACCATCCGGATCCGGACCTCCGCCCCTTCCTCCAAAGAAAGTACAGCCGCTTCATTGGGGATGAATTTCGGCTGGGTGGTCATGATGGTGGTCCCTGCAGCGCTTTGGGGCAATTCGTCCGTAAGCCGCGCTTTTTTATGCTCATCCGTCATACCCGGCAGCACCAGCATATCCATAAAGCGTTTGATGAAGGTGGATTTGCCTGTGCGCACCGGCCCAACCACGCCAATATAAATATCGCCATTTGTCCGCTCGGCAATATCCCGATACAGCTCAATTCGCTCCATATCCCGTTACCTCCCCGCTTTTTGCATGTAAGCATTAGATATATATGTGCGAGAGCGGACAATATGCATCCTTGGGGCGTATGGTCAGAAAGATGGGACATGCAGGTAAAAAAAAGCCCAAGCTGATGGAATACAGCTTGGGCTGGGGAAAGCATGTCTTAATGGGGGCCGGTATCCTTGCTGGAGCGTTCCCGAATCAGCAAACGGATGGGGGTTGCGTCCAGGCCAAAGGATTTGCGCAAGTAGTTCTCCAAATACCGCTTATAGGAAAAATGCATCAGGGTAGGGTCATTGACAAACAGCACAAAGGTAGGCGGCTTGATGGATACCTGGGTGCCATAGTATATCTTCAACCGCCGGCCCTTATCGCTGGGAGGTTCGGTAATGGTGATGGCCTCGTTGATAATATCGTTCAGGGTCCCGGTGGAGATCCGCCTACAATTTTGCTCATAGGCATATCTAGCCATCTCCAACACCTTATTGACCCGCTGGCCGGTCTTGGCGGAAATAAACAAAATGGGCACATAATCCATGAACGCAAGATCTGCATAGATCTTTTTCTTAAATTGGTTCATGGTGTAGGTATCCTTTTCAATGAGATCCCATTTATTCACAATTACCACAGAGGCCTTGCCTTCTTCATGCACATATCCTGCGATGCGCACATCCTGTTCGCTCATGCCCTGGCTTGCATCCACCACGATCAGCGCCACATCCGCCCGGCGTATGGCGCCAAGGGAACGGATCACGCTATAGCGTTCGATGGTCGCGTCGTCAATGGCCCTTTTGCGGCGGATGCCGGCGGTATCCACCAAGGTATAGGATTGTCCATCGTGAACAAAGGGCGTATCGATGGCGTCCCGGGTGGTACCGGCGATCTCGCTGACGATGGTGCGCTCATAGCCCAGCAAGGCGTTTACCAGGCTGGATTTACCCACGTTTGGCTTGCCCACGATGGCGATAGACGTGGTATCCTCCGCCTCTTCTACTTCCGTAGCCGGGAAATATGAGACCACTTCGTCCAATAGATCGCCCAAACCCAAACCTTGTTCACCGGAGATGGTGATGGGATCGCCTATGCCTAAGCTATAAAAATCATAGATGGCCTCTTCAAATTTTGGGTGATCCACCTTGTTGACGGCCAGGACAATGGGCTTGTGGGAACGGCGCAGCATAGCGGCCACATCCTCGTCTGCGGCAGTCAAGCCTTCCCGCCCGTCCACCAAGAAGATGATCACATCCGCCATATCGATGGCAAGCTGAGCTTGCCGGCGCATCTGGGTGCTGATGATATCCTCTTTGACCGGTTCAATACCGCCGGTGTCCACCAGGGTAAAGGTATGCTCCAACCAAGTCGCCTCTCCATAGATACGGTCCCGGGTAACGCCAGGCGTATCCTCCACGATGGCGATGCGTTTCCCAACAATACGGTTAAAAAAGGTGGATTTTCCAACATTGGGGCGGCCCACCACTGCCACCAAAGGCTTTTCCATGGTTTCCTCGCTTCCTGAAAAGGGCATGTCCTTTTCAATACAATCCTATGAAAGCCCGCCACGTCTCCAAGGATAGGCTGGCATGCATGCGCTGTGATCCTTTTATAGCCGCATCCTTGCAGCCATACATTATTTAGAATACACGAAAATGCCTAACGCTGCAAGAGTCCGTCTACGCATTCTATGGAATTTTTCGTAAATAAAGGTAGTGACAGGTTCATCGGTCTATGCTATAATAATTGTCGGCGCGATTTTCGTCTTTTGCCAGCTGCCAACGTAGCTCAGTCGGTAGAGCAGCTGATTCGTAATCAGCAGGTCAGGGGTTCGAGTCCCCTCGTTGGCTCCACTTCCCGGGGCGTAGCGCAGTTTGGTAGCGCGTTTGGTTCGGGACCAAAAGGTCGCAGGTTCAAATCCTGTCGCCCCGACCATGCGGGATAAGATCATTTAGGGTCTTATCCCATTTTTTTGAGGTATTGCAACATGATCGTGGAAACGGAAAGATTGATTTTACGCCCTTTTTTAGAAACAGACGCAGCGGATGTTTATGAATATCTCAAAGAACCTTCCGTAAACTGTTTTGCGTGCATGAAACTGAGCTCCTTGGCTGAAGCCAAGGAAGAAATGAAAAAGCGTCTAGGCGAAACCGAGTATTATTTTGCCATTACTCTAAAAGAAACCGGCAAGGTCATCGGTGAAATTGACGCATATCCGGAACCGGGGGAGCCGCACGCAGACGAGAACGCTGTGCGCGATACATTCAGCCCCTGCTGGATGCTGCATGGAGATTACCAGGGCAAAGGATACGCCTTGGAAGCGGCTCGGGCTTTCTTTGACTATCTGTTTTATCAAAAAGGCGCAAGGCGCATTTATGCCTATACTGAGGAGGATAATCTTTCCAGCCAGCGGCTCTGCGAAAAGCTGGGGATGCGCCGGGAAGGCGTATTTCTCGAATTTGTCTCCTTTGTGACAAATCTGGACGGCACGCCCAAATATGAAAACACCGTGCAATATGCCATCTTAAAAAAAGAATGGGTACGGCAACAGCCGGCTTGCCCAATTCCTGGAAAGTAGTTGCCCTTTACCAGGGGCACTTGCTCTTGGATGCGAACATAGCCGAGGGGCGTTGCCCCCTTTCTGTCTGCCTGCAATACAAGGCGCACCCGCAAACCATGGGGCGACCGGGGAGGCACAGATCTAGCATAGACCAAACACTGCCGATTTTAAATAAAAACACGGATAGGAAACAAGATTCCTATCCGTGTTCATTTTTGTTTCCAAATCCTGGAGGGGCATATGCCTGTTCCAGACTTTTGGCCCAACATAAAAGCGGTAAATCGCAGGATGGAAAAAACGAGCTCAGCCCCTTAACCGGGCAATCATCTCCTGGGGATCGGAAGCGGAAAATACGCTGCTGCCGGCTACAAGCACGTTTGCACCAGCCTCCAAGCACAGCTTGGCGGTTTCCGGATTGATCCCCCCATCCACTTCAATATCTATGTTTAGGTTCTTGCTTTGGACCAGCTGCCGCAATTGGCGCAGCTTTGGCAAGGTTTCTGGAATGAAGGACTGGCCGCCTGCGCCTGGGTTTACCGACATGAGCAACACCATTTCGCAGCTGGGTAACAGATGCTCCGCCATGGATATGGGCGTGCCTGGATTGAGTACCACGCCGGCTTTACAGCCCAGTCCATGGATCTGCTGGAGCGTCCGATGGGCATGGCGGTCTGCTTCCACATGGATGGTGATGATATCAGCGCCGGCTTCGGCAAAGGCCGCAATTTGGGTTTCTGGGTGCTCCACCATGAGGTGTACGTCTAGGGGAAGATCCGTATAGGCGCGAATGGCCTTACAGATGCCGGCGCCAAAACTGATGGCCGGCACAAAGGACCCGTCCATTACGTCAAAATGCACATAATCTGCACCCCAGGCCTTTAGCTTGGCCACAGCCGGCCCCAAGTTCCCATAATCTGCCGAAAGGATCGATGGCGCGATCTTAATCATAACGATACTTCCTCATTTCCTTTAATTCTTCAATAAAAACCTTATATCTTGCGTACCGTTGCGGATGCAGGCCGCCGGTTTCCAGCAAGGGCTTCACAGCGCAATCTGGTTCCGTAATGTGCAGACAGCCGGGAAACCGGCAATCCTGCTTAACAGCAGCCATTTCCGGATAAAGCCCTGCAAGCTCCTGAGGTTCCATGGGAGCCATATCAAACAAGCTGAAGCCCGGCGTATCCACCACTGCCCCACCAAAAGCGGGAAAAAGCTCCGCGTGTCGGGTGGTATGACGGCCGCGAGCAGTTTTTCGGGAAAGGTCGCCTACCTCTAGGGTCAGATCCGGCAAAATGCAATTGAGCAGCGAGCTCTTCCCTACGGCGCTTTGACCGGCAAAGCAACATACGCAGCCTTCCATCCTCTTGATGATCTCCGGGATGCCATACCCTGTTTTCGCAGATACCGGCAACACAGCGTAGCCTGCTGGTTTGTATTGCGCCGCCAGCTCGATATAGCTTTCCTCTGGTCCATCGTCACACTTGTTGCATACCAAAATCGGCTGGATGGATCTACTGGCGCATTGTAGAAGCAATTTATCGCAAAGGAGAAGATCCATTTCTGGCTGGGATGCAGATAGCACGATAAACAATCGGTCAATATTGGATACTGCCGGCCTAGTCAACAAGTTTCGCCGGGGGTGTATTTGCAACAGATACCCATTTTCATCCGCCCCCACGTCATAATCCACCCAATCCCCTGGTACCGGCACAAGCCCTTCTTTGCGAAATCGTCCGCGGGCCTTGCAAACCACCGCGCCATTTTCCCCTTGTACGGTATAAAAGCTTCCAACGCCTTTTAGTATACGGCCTTGCATCATCGTTCCATAAAGGCGTTGGTAAAGCGCCGCACTTCCGTTCCGCCAACATACACAATGCAGGTATATTCCCCTTCACTGCGCAGATACCCTGTAAAAGAAATCGGCTGTTGTTTCCCCACACCTAAGGTCGTTTCATATAGCACCACTTCCGCGCCATTGCTCATCTGCGCGGTTACCACCACCGGCTGCTCCTCTTGGTCGATGTCTAAATTGATGGCGATATCCGCTGCATAATCTCCCAGATACGAACGATTGACCCAAAGCTCCACCCGGGTATCCCCGCTGGTTTGAAGGGTTGCCGGGGGATTTTGCCGCTGCACTTTTTCCTCTTCTGCGCCATCATCCGGCGTAACGAACCGGACCCAAATCTGTTCATAGCCGTTTTCCTGCGCCGCTTGCACAGCCAGGGACAAGCTCAAGCCAATCAGGTTTGGCATTTCGCCGCCGGATATTTCCGTACCGCTGACCCAAATATTGATCCGGTCCTCCGCCTCCAAAAGGGTGCCAGCCTCCGGCTCCTGCCGGATCACCTGACCAGCCGGTTGCTCGCTGATGGCATAGGTGGTATCCCCAAGCTGCAGGTTTTCTTCCGCCATGATCAGCATAACTTCCTGTAGGGTCTTCCCCAACAGGTTCGGCGCTACCAAGCCGCCGTTGCCAGAGCTGACCACCACGGTGATCACATCCCCTTCCTGCCCAATGGTCCCCTTATCTGGGGTTTGGGAGATCACCTGGTCTGCCGGATATTCCGTGCTGGCCACATAGTTGCTTACCGATACCTGGAATCCCCGTAATTTAGCTAGATCCCGTGCCTCCGTCAACGTTTTGCCTGTAAGGGTCGGGACAATGTATTCCGAGGCGCGATCCCCGTTCCTTCCACGAAGGGTTTGGGTTATCAGAAACGCGCTTCCAAATAGGCCCAACAGCACTACAATCGCTAAGGCGATGGTACCGACCCCCAGGCTACTGCTTGCTTTGCGGCGTTTCTCCGTACTGGGCTGTACAATGCGGGCAAACTTTCCGTGGGGTTCCCGCAGGGCACGGATCAGATCCAACCGCATCTCTTCCGCACTGATATACCGCAAGGACGGGTCTTTTGCCGCGCCCTTTACGATCACGTCACTTAAGGCTCGAGGAATTCTGGGATTCACCTGAATGGGCGGGATAATCTCTTCCTGCAAATGCTTCAGGGCAATGGCTACGGAATTATCCCCTGCAAAGGGCACCTGCCCTGTCAACATCTCATACAGCATGATGGCGCAGGAATAAATATCGCTCCGCTCGCTTACCGCATCGCCCTTGGCCTGTTCTGGGGAAATATAATGCACGGAACCAATTACATTGGTGCCCGCAAAGGTACGGGTGGTGGCCGCCGCATCCCGTGCGATGCCAAAGTCTGCCAGCTTTGCTTTTCCCCTGGGGGTGATCATCACATTCTGGGGTTTTACGTCCCGATGGATGATGCCCCGGGTGTGGGCATATTGCAATGCGTCCAATACTTGGCAAGCAATATTGATGGCGGTCTTAGGGCTGAGCGGTCCTCTTTTTTGTATCAATTCTTTTAGCGTGCCGCCTTCCACATACTCCAGGATAATGTAAGGCAGGCCGGTTTCTTCATCGTTGCCAACGTCATAGCTCGCAACGATATTCGGATGGGACAGGGAAAGCACCGCCTGGGCTTCCCGAGCAAAGCGACGGACGAACTCTGCGTCGTTTTGATGCTCCTTTTTGAGCATTTTGACTGCCACAGTCCGCTTTTCCACTTCGTCGTATGCCTTATATACATTGGCCATACCGCCTGCGCCGATCAGGCTATCCACACGGTAACGGCCTCCCAGGATGCTGCCGATCATTTTCCCTCCTCGTTCCGAATCAGCACAACGCTGACGTTATCCGTTGTCCCCCCGTACAGGGCATTGCGCACCAACTGCTCACACGCGGCGTCCAGATCCGGCTCTTCCCGCAGGATCCTAGCCATCTCCCGGTCGTCCAGCACCCCATATAACCCATCCGAACAAAGCAGAAGCATATCTCCCTGCTTCCACTCCCCTCGGAACAGATCCGCCTGTTCCGCCTGGCGGGTGCCTAGGGCCCGGGTGATAATATTCCTGCGAGGGTGATGCATGGCCTGTTCTGGGGTGATCTGCCCGGCGGCCACCAATTGGGCAACATAGGAGTGATCGTGGCTGATCTGGGTCAACCCTTGCCCATCAAAAAAATACAAGCGGCTATCTCCCACATTGGCAGCCACATATTTGCTTTTAAAGGCCAGGGCTAGCACCATGGTAGTCCCCATACCCCGGCAGTTTGGATTTTCCAGGGCGTGTTGGTAAACGGCGGCATTCGCAGCTTCTAACGCGGCAAGGATCCGGTCTTCGATGGGCTCAATGCCCCCTTTGCGCAGCTGCTCCACCAGCACCTCCACCGCCAGGGTGCTGGCCGTACTCCCTGCGTTATGGCCGCCCATGCCGTCCGCCACCACAGCCAAAGGAACATCGCCCGGCCGGGTCGGGATGAAAAGCTGGTCCTCGTTTTGAATCCGCTTGCCCTGTTCGCTTTTTGCAGCAAACCTCACTGCAGGCTTCCTCCTTTCCCTTCTGCCAGTACCCGGCGGCGCAGCTGTCCGCATGCGCCCTCGACATCCGTTCCCATCTCCCTGCGCACGGTAGCAGAGATCCCCCTTTCCGTCAGCCAACCAGCAAACTGATGGGCTTTTTCCCGGCTAATACCGGCTAGCCCCCGTTCCTTTACTGGATTAAGCGGGATCAAGTTTACATGACAGTTTACGCCCCGCAAAAGTGCGGCCAGCTTAGCCGCATCTTCTTTGGAGGCGTTCTGCCCTGCGATCAGGGCGTATTCAAATACCACGCGCCGTCCGGTTTTATCCGCATACCCTTTGGCTGCGGGGATCAACTGGGATAAGCCGTACCGGCGGTTTACCGGCATGATCCGGCTACGGCTTTCATCGTCCACCCCATGCAGGGAAATCGACAGGGTCACATGGGGCGCGTCCTCCATAAAGGTCCATATCTTAGGCACCAGGCCGCAAGTGGATAAGGATATGTTTCGGGGGCTGATGCCCATACCCGCCGGATCCGTCACCATATGGAGGAATTTTACCACGTTGTTATAATTATCCAGAGGCTCGCCGCTGCCCATCAACACAATATTGGTGACGGTGCGGCTCCGGTTTTGCGCCGGTTCGTCCCGTTCTGCGCAGGCAATAAAGGAAAGCATTTCCCCAGGATGTAGATCCCGTACGCAACCCTCCAGGGTGGAGGCGCAAAATGCGCAGCCCATCCGGCATCCCACCTGGGTGGAGATGCATAGGGTGTTACCATAGTGGTAGCGCATCAGCACCCCTTCCACCAGGTTGCCATCCTCCAGGGCAAACAAATATTTTATGGTGCCGTCCCGTTGGGATACCCGTTTATCATAGATGGCAGCGCCTCCATAGGGCAATTCTCCAAGGCGCTGCCGGAGGGTTTTGGACAGGTTGGTCATCTCCTCCGGCCTCGCGCCCCGGGCAAGCCACCCATAGACCTGCTTTGCCCGGAATGCCGGCTCCCGCCAGCCTTCCATCAGCGCCTGCAGGTCTGCAAGGTCCATGGACATAAGCGCCAGGGGTTCATCCATTGGCCTTCACCAGCCTTGCCATAAAAAATCCCTCCGTATGATCCAGATGGGGGAAAAGCTGTACCATCCCATCTTTTGCCCGTTTCTGTAGCGATGTTGGCAACGCGTCCATATTTCCCGGCTGAAACTCCCGATGGTTCGCCAAAAAGGAACGGATCTGGCCTTCATTTTCCCGGCGGGATATGGTACAAGTTGCGTATACTAAGGTCCCGCCCGGCCGGACATAACCGGCGCAGGCATCCAGAATCTGCTTTTGTATGCCGGCCAAAGCGCCGATGAGGGCATCGCTTTTTGCATACCGGGCATCCGGCTTGCCGAATACCCCCAGGCCGGAACAGGGGGCGTCCACTAAAACAGCGTCAAAGGCCTCAGCTTTTGCCGGGTCCTGTTGGGCGGCGTCCCGTATCTGTACCGTAACCCCTTCCACATGAAGCCGCTCCAGGGTCTTTTGGATGAGCGCACTTCGATGGGGATGCAGCTCCCAGGCTTCTATATGCCCTTCCCCTTCCAGCAAATGGGATAGGTACGCGGTCTTGCCTCCTGGTGCGGCGCAAGCATCCAGCAGCCGCATCCCCTTTTGGGGCGCCAGCAGCTTGCATACCAGCATGGCGCTTTCGCTTTGCACAGTATAACGGCCGGCCCGGAATCCTTCTTGCCTGGCAACGTCCACCCCCCGCTCCAATACGCAGGCCTCAGGTACGAGCTTGCCTGGATGAAAGGGAATGTCCGCTGCCTGTAAGCTTGCGCGAAGTTCTTCCGTTGTATAGGGATACTGGGCCCGCAAGGTCATTCCAGGGGCCTTGGCATCCAGTAGAGCGGCGGTAAATTCCGCCCCGTACTGGGCCACATATTCCTCTACCAGCCATCGGGGCCAACTAAATTGAATACTCAGCCGATCGGCTGGATCGTCCGGCAGCGGCGGCAAATTATCTCGGTTCCGACAGATGGCCCGCAGCACGCCGTTTACATAGCCTGCGAGTTTCTGCTTTCCCACCTGCTTGCACAGATTTACGCTCTCGTTGCAGGCAGCGTTATCCGGCACATCCATATACAACAGCTGGGCTACCCCCATGCGCAGGACCCCCCGGATCACAGGCTGGACCCGGCCTTTTGCAAAGGCGGCCAGCACATGGTCGATGTAAAGGAGATGGTCCAGGGTGGTATACACCACCGCGCTGACCCAATGGGCTTCCCGCTGGGGCAAGCCGGCCAACGCATCCTTCAACCGCAAATTGGCGTACGCGCCGGCATCCGTAATATCCAGCAAGGCTTCTAGAGCGATCCTTCGCGGATTGGTCATACCAACTGCTTCCCGGCCAACGGGCGGCCCAGCAGGGCGGCCTTGGCGTCCATCCGTTTGCCGCCGGGGAACTGCAAGGAGGTGATCTGCAAAAGCCCATCCCCGGTCTGAACGAACAAGCCTTCCTTGGGATCGGCGATCACACAAGCGCCAGGGCATTGTTCTTTATCGGCCGTTCGGCTGGTTTTCCGCGTCTCCCAAATTTTAATGGGGGTTTCCTCTAAAAGGCACCAAGCCACCGGCCAAGGATTTGTGCCACGCACCAGGTTATGGATCTGGGCGGCAGGTTTATGGAAATCGATCCGGCCATCCTCCTTCTTGATCATGGTGCAATGGGTTGCCTGGGCGTCATCCTGGGGTATCGGCGTTAAAGTCCCCGCCTCCAGCCCTGCAATGGTTTTTTGCAAAAGCTGGGCCCCCAGCACAGCTAAGCGTTCAAACAATTCCCCCGCGGTCTCATCTGGGCCGATGGGGGTCTCCGCCTTTAGCAGCATAGGGCCGGTATCCAAGCCCACATCCGTCAGCATGGTGGTAACGCCGCTCACCGTCTCCCCCTGGATAATGGCCCATTGAATGGGGGCCGCTCCCCTGTACTTCGGCAACAGGCTGCCATGTACGTTCACGCAGCCCAGGGGTGGGATCTCCAAATTCTCCTTGGAGAGGATCTGGCCAAAGGCTGCGGTCACCATCAAATCCGGGGCAAACGCCTTCAGCGCCGCCACCCCTTCCGGGCGGCGGATCTTTTCGAATTGATAGACGGGAACCCCATATTTTTGCGCCAGCACCTTGGTTGGGGGCGGCGTCAAATCTCCATGCCGTCCCTTGGGCCGGTCCGGATTGGTGAACAGGGCCAGGGTATGCCCCTGATCGATCAACATCTGGAAAGAGGGGATGGCGAAATCCGGTGTGCCTAGAAAGGCGATCCTCATTGCGCTTCCTCCTCTGTTTCTGTCTCGCTATATCCTTCTGGCGGCTCAGTCACCAGTCTAGTATATACCTTGCCATCCAGATGGTCTGTCTCGTGCATTACCGCCCGAGCAAACAGGCCTTCCGCCTCGTATTCGTATAAATCGCCCTTCCGGTCATAGGCCCGGACTTTTACATGGGAAGGCCGCACCACATAGCCGCTTTTCCCTGGGAAAGACAGACAGCCTTCAAAGCAGCCCTCTTCTCCGGAGGTTTCTACGATCGTAGGATTCACCAGCTCCACAAGGCCGTCCCCGCAATCGATCACCGCCACCCGACGCAAAATGCCGATCTGGCTCGCGGCCAAGCCACAACCTTCCGCCGCATACATGGTCTCCGCCATATCGTCGATCAGCTCGCTGAGCTTTCCATCAAACCGTTCCACTGGCCGGCATACCTTATAAAGGCAGGGGGCGTCATCCGTAAATATCTTTCGTTTTGCCATGCAAACTCAATTGTCCCTTCAACGTATCAGTAATATTCATCATTATACCCCAAGCGCCGTGCTGCGGCAAGTATCGCCTTCTCCCGGCCAGGGGTGATCGCCTGCCATTAAAACATATCCGATGGGTTGATCTCCAGCGTGCCGAACCCATCTCCCCGTTGGGGCGCTGCAAAAGCATAAGCCGCCTTCAAGGCTGCCCCGGCCTGGGCCGTACGGGCCAATTTCATCAGGGCTTGGTATCGATACAAGCCCTCCCGGCGGCGGATAGGCGCTGGGCCGTCCCCGCAAAACAAAATGGCTCTCGGATCGCCTCCCGCCTGCTGGATGGCCTGTTCCACTGCCTGCCGCAATCCTTGGGCAAAGGCGTGGGCGCGGACCTGGAGCCCGGCTTCTTCCTCCCCCATAAACAAAGCCCGCAGGAAAATCCCATACGGCGGAAACAGGAATGCCCGGCGTTTTGCGATCTCCACCTGATAGAACCCGGCGTAGTCATGGGCAGCGGCCAATTGGATGACCGGATGGTCTGGGGTATAGGTCTGGATCACCACGTGGCCCGGCTTATCCGAACGGCCGGCCCTGCCTGATACTTGCGTCAGCAGTTGGAATGTCCGCTCGCAGCTGCGGTAATCCGGGATATGCAGCGCCGCGTCCGCCGCAATGACGCCCACCAGGGTCACGTTGGGGATGTCCAGCCCTTTGGCTACCATTTGGGTGCCGATGAGTACTTGGGCGTCCCCTCGTTCAAAGCTGGTTAGGATGGCATCGTGGGCATTTTTCCCCCGGGTAGTATCCATATCCATGCGCAGCACCTTGACCCCGGGGAACGCTTCTAAAAGCTGTTGCTGCACCTGCTCCGTTCCCACGCCAAAATATTTAATATAAGGCTTTTTGCATTGGGGACAAATTCTAGGTACTGGGATGCTTTTGCCACAATAATGGCATTTAAGCATGCCCTCCTGCTTGTGGTAGGTCATAGAAACGTCGCAATCCGGGCAGGTGAAGACATATCCGCACCCTCGGCAGGAAACAAAGGTGGAATACCCCCGCCGGTTCAAAAATAGGATCGCCTGCTCCCCCGCTTCCAGGCATTGCTGCAAACGCCGGTACAAGGGACCGCTGAAAATGCTGGTATTGCCAGCAGCGAATTCCGCCCGCATGTCTGCGATCTCCACGGCAGGCATAGGTAGATCTCGCACCCGGTCCGGCATGGAAAGCAGGGTATACCGTCCTTTCACCGCCTGCAAATAGGCGGTCACGCTGGGGGTGGCGCTACCCAGTACCAGGGTGGCGCCCCATTGCCGGCAGCGTTTGCGGGCCACCTCCTGGGCGCTGTAGCGGGGGGTGATCTCGCTCCGGTAGCTGGATTCGTGCTCCTCATCGATCACGATCAGGCGTATATTTTCCAAAGGGGCAAAGATGGCGCTGCGGGCGCCGATCACCACGTCCACCTGGCCAAGCCGGATCCTGCGCCATTCATCAAACCGTTCCCCTGGAGACAGCCGGCTGTGGAGCACGGCGATCCGCTGACCGAACCGGGAGCGGAACCGGCCTACGGTCTGGGGCGTCAAGGATATTTCCGGCACCAGCACAATGGCCCTTCCCCCCGTCTCTATGGCCTTGGCGATGGCCTGCAAATAGACCTCCGTCTTGCCGCTGCCTGTTACCCCATGGAGTAAAAAGGTGCCGCCCTGATCCTGCATGCCTTTTACAATCGCCATATACGCCGCCTGTTGGGCTGAGTTGAGCCGTCTAGGCGCATCCCGTTCCAACGGCTTGTTCCCATAGGGGGAACGAAAGACCGTACAGCCTTTTTCTTGCAAAAGCCCTTTGTCCAGCAGAGCCTTTACCGCCGCGCCGCTGCCGGGGATGAATCCATAGATATCCCCCACGCTGATCCCCTCGGCATAGTGGCTCACCAGCTCCAATATTTCATGCTGTTTGGGGGCCCGAAGCGTGCCGTCCTTCTTTTGAAAGGAGGCTAGAGCCGCTTCCACATCCACGGTCTCGGGGACATATACCATTCGGATCTGCTTTTCCCGCACCCGTCCTCCCCGCAACTGGGCAGGTACCATCAGCCGCAACGCCTCAACCAAAAGGCACCCATAGGCTCCCTGGACCCATTTGGCCAGTTCCAGCTGATCCTCCCCCAACACAGGGTAGGGTTCCAAGGTGCGCAGGATGGACTTTAACCGAACCGGGCCTACGTATTCTTCCTGGGAAAGCCCCAGTATAAACCCCTCGGTCTGCTTATTTCCCGCCCCGAAGGGAACCAATACCCGCTGCCCTTTTTGGATGGGTAGGTCTTCCGGCACCGCATAGGTAAACAGCCTATCCACATTTGCATTGGCAATATCCACCATCACCTGTGCATACATTGGCCTACTCTCCTTCCAGAATTATGAAAACAAGGCGGGCATATCTGCCCGCCTTAGCGTCATAAAAAGCGGTTTGCGTCCCCTTTTCTGCCACAAGTCTCACGTAGCTAACTATGGCCGTTCTCTAAGGCGGCTGCTTAGGATATCCAGCAGCCAATCCGCCAGAGCGTCCTTGGTCATGGGGCCGCTATCCCGGGCGCCGCCTTTTTGATCGTATAGGATCACCCGGTTGGTGTCTACGGCAAACCCTGCATCCTGGGCTAAAATATCATTGGCGGCAATGTAGTCCAAATTTTTACGTCGCAGCTTTGCCTGGGCATTTTCTGCAAGCCGTTCGCTCTCCGCCGCAAAGCCCATCAGGACCCTTCCTTCCTTCCGCTGCCCCATGGCGCCTAAAATATCCCGGGTATTGCGAAGGTTTAGGCTCATGCCGCCCCCTTGCTTTTTGATCTTCTGCTGCTGGGGACTTTGAGGGGTAAAGTCCGCAGGCGCAGCTGCCATGATCAAAGCATCACACGCATCAAACCGGGCGTCAATGGCCCGGAACATATCCGCTGAGGATACCACCGGAACGATCTCCACCCCCTGGGGCGCAGCCAAGGACACCGGCCCTGACACCAGGGTCACCGCCGCCCCTCGGGCAGCCGCCGCCCGGGCGAGGGCATAGCCCATTTTCCCACTGGAATGATTGGTGATATAGCGTACCGGATCAATGGCCTCCTGGGTGGGTCCTGCGCTCACCAGGATGCGCTTGCCTTCCAGGTCACGACGGGGATGCATGGCCTTCATAGCTGCATCCACGATCGCATCCACCTCCGCCAGCCTACCGATTCCTTCTTCACCGCAGGCAAGATGGCCGCTTTCCGGCTGGATAAAGGTATAGCCCCGCTGGGCTAGCCGGCGCATATTTTCCTGCACGGCAGGGTGGAGATACATGGCGCTGTTCATAGCCGGGGCTACCAATACGGGCGCCCGGGTAGCCAGGATGGTAGTGGTTAGCATATCATCGGCAATGCCGTTTGCAGCCTTCCCAAGAAAGTTGGCGGAAGCAGGGGCGATAAGGAATGCGTCCGCCTGTTTGGCAAGGGAGATATGCTCTACTTCCCAGGGGGCCTCCCGGTTAAACATATCCGTAATCACAGGTGCGTGGGATATGGTTTCCAGGGCCAAGGGCGTAATAAATTGGCTGCCCGCCTTGGTTAGGATGACGCGCACCTGTACGTCCTGCTTGCGCAGGCGGCTGATGATATCGCAGGCTTTGTAGGCGGCAATGGAGCCTGTTATGCCAAGTACCAGGGTTTTTGCCGCCATGTTACTTATGGTAATCCTCGGGGAAATCCACTTTCAGCAGATTTTTATCCAATTCTTCCACTGCCACGGACACCGGCTTACGGTCGCCTAACTCTTCCGGATTGTCCAACAGCTGCCGCGCGCGCTTGGCAACGGTGGTCACCAGCATATAGCGGCAACCCACTTTTTTTTGCAGTTCATTCACTGCAGGTTTGTTCATCATGCTTCGTCCCCTCCTTTGTTGAGAAAGGAATCGATATATTCCTGGTTTCTAGATACCCGCAGCCGTTCCACGGCCACGATCTGCTCCAACTGACGGATCGCTTTATCCAATACGTCGTTGATGATCAAATAGTCATAATCCGGCATGTGTTGCATTTCCTCAAAGGACTCCTGGAAACGCTTCTCCACAGCCTCCGCGGTCTCTGTGCCGCGTCCCACCAGCCGTTCCTTCAGGCAGCTCATAGAGGGCGGCGCAAGGAATACCAACACAGCGTCCGGGCAGGCTTTTTTAACATTCATGGCGCCATGCACGTCGATATCCAGCAAAATATCCAAGCCCGCTGCCCGCTGCTGCTCCACATAGGCCCGGGGCGTGCCATAAAAATGCTGGCCGAACACCTGCATATGCTCCAGGAAAGCGCCTTCCTTGACCATCTGCTCAAATTCTTCCCGCGTCTTGAAGAAGTAGTGCAATCCGTCCACTTCTCCAGGCCGGGGCGGCCTGGTGGTGCAGGATACGGAAAAGCGCATGTTGTCATTGCGCTCCATTAGCGCCCGGCAGACGGTACCCTTTCCTACCCCGCTGGGACCGGAGATAATCAACAAAAGACCCTCGCGCGTTAACGGCATAATTTTCCCCCTCATTCCTTAAATAAATTCGTTTTATCCCGCCCCAGGCTTACTCGATGTTTTGCACCTGTTCGCGGATCTTCTCAACCTCAGCTTTGCCCTGGATCACCAGATTGACGATCTGGGCATCATTGGCTTTAGAGCCAATGGTATTAAATTCCCGGTTCATTTCTTGCACGATAAAGTCCAGCTTCCGGCCTGCAGGCTCATCCCCTTGCAGCATGGCCCGCATCTGGCCAACATGGCTATTGAGCCGTACCAGCTCTTCGTCGATGTTAGCCTTGTCCGCAAATAATGCCACCTCCATTGCCAAACGGCTCTGATCCACCTCCGCGCCAGATAATAGGGCTGCAATGCGTTCCTGAAGTTTTTGCCGGTATTCTTCCACCACCAACGGCGCACGCTGGGCTATGTGGTTCGCCAACGCTTCTACCGTTTCGCAGCGGCTACGCACATCCGCAAACAACCGGCTACCCTCTGCCGCCCGCATAGCTTTCAATTCCTGGCATGCACAAAGGCATGCCTCCTCCGCCAGGCTGCATACCGCTTCCCGATCCTCCTCCGCTGCAATGACGTCCGTCACATCCGGCAGCCGTAATGCCGCTGAAAGGCCGATGTCATCCCGCAGCTGAAACCGTTCCGCCACCCCTCTGGCAACTTCCAAATAAGCCCCCAACAGGGTTTGGTCTACGGATACCTGTCGGGCATCTTCCCGGGTGTTCCGGTAAAATAGGTAGACGTCCACATGGCCACGTTTCAGCTCCTGGCTCAGAATATTGCGAAGGGAATCCTCCACAAAGCCGATGTGCCTGGGCATCCGGAAGGATACGTCTAAATACCGGTGATTCACGCTTTTTAGTTCCACCGTTATCTCCCGTCCATCCCGGGATAGCAGGCTGCGGCCAAAGCCGGTCATGCTGTTTACCATAGGTACCACCTCTTCAGCTTATTCCGAAACAATTTATTATACCATGTTTTTCAACCACTTTACAAGGCCGCCGGTAACTTCCCCTATATATCCTCTTCCACCATGGCGAAGAACGCCGCCTCATCCATCACGGGGATTTGGAGTTCTCTGGCCTTTTCCAGCTTGCTTCCTGCTCCTGGGCCGGCTACCACCAGGCTGGTTTTTTTGCTGACGCTGCCTGCGGCTTTTCCCCCCAGGGTTTCAATAAGGGCTTCGATCTGTTTTCGATCCATCCGCTCCATGGTTCCGGTGACCACCACCGTTTTCCCGGTAAGGGGGCTCTGTCGCTGCGGCTTGGTTTCAGCCTGAGGCGATACCCCTTCTTCCAGCAGCTTGTCCACTTGGCCCGCGATAAAGGGGTCCTGGAAGAAATCCCGAATGCTCATGGCCACCACTTCCCCCACGTCTTGGATTTGGAGCAACGCATCCAAGGGGGCCTGGCGCAGGGCCTCCAGCGTGCCAAAATGCCGGGCAAGATCCCGTGCAGTCTTAGCGCCCACATTGGGGATGCCAATGGCAAAGATAAATGCGCCCAGGGCTGGGGTCTTGCTATTTTGAATGGCAGAAAGCAGATTTTCTATCCGCTTTGGGCCAAAACCGCTCAAGCCTTCCAGCCGCTGCGGGGTCAATGTATAAAGCTCTGCAATGGCGCTAAAGCCCAATTCCTCCACCATTTGATTGGCGGTTTTTTCGGAAAAGCCTTCGATATCCATCGCCTCCCGGGAAGCAAAGTGGGCTAAGCGGGCTACGATTTGTGGCCGGCAGGACAGGGAATTGGTGCAGAACAAATGCACCCCCCGATGTTCCACATGGGCCCCACAGGCCGGGCAATGCTCCGGCTTTTGTATAGGCGCCTGGGGTTGATCCCCTGGGACGGCCCCTAAGATCTCCGGGATCACGTCCCCGGAGCGCCGTAAAAATACCCGGGACCCTATGCCGATCCGTTTTCGTTGGATATCGTCCCAGTTATTTAATGTCGCATGCCGGATGGTTGCACCGCAAAGCTCCACCGGTTCCAGATGGGCCCGTGGGGTCAGTTTCCCCGTACGGCCCACCTCCCAAGTCACATCCTCTACCACCGTGGTGGTCTCTTCCGCCGCAAATTTGAAAGCCATAGCCCAGCGGGGGAACCGGTCGGTACTGCCCAGGATCTGCCGGGCCTGAAAATCCCGCACCTTTACCACCATGCCGTCGATGAGGAAATCCAAGGTTTCCCTGCGGCCTTCCGCCGCTACAATGGCATCATAAACAGCTTGGATGCTGGAAAAATATTCCGTATAATCGCTCACGGGAAAGCCCTGTTCCCGCAAAAAGGCCAACATTTCTGCCTGATCCGTCAGGGTTTTCCCCTCGATATACCCCACATTATAGCAAGCGCAATCCAAATGCCTGCTGGCAGTCACCTGGGGGTCCAAATTACGCAAGGCGCCTGCGGCGGCGTTACGGGCGTTTTTCAAAGGTTCCGTGGCCTTCGCGTTAAAATCCGCCAGCACAGATAGGCGCATATAGCACTCGCCCTGCACTTCCATTTTTCCAACAAAAGGAATGGTTAACGGCAGGGAGCGGATGGTCATGATCTGGGGTAAAATGGCTTCCCCCACCACGCCGTTTCCTCGGGTTGCCCCGGCCACCAGCCTACCATTTTCATAGGTAAGGTTTATCGTTAACCCATCGAATTTATACTCTAGGGCATAGTCTGGTTTCGGTGCACCTGCGGCGGCAAGCAGCCGCTCGACCCGTTCCCCCCAGGCCAATAGATCGTCCTTGGTTCGCACTTTATCCAGGCTCCAAAGCCGTCCCAAATGGGTATGGGGCAAAAAGGCGGTCAACGGCTCCCCTCCTACCCGACGGGTAGGGGAATCCGGCAGGGAATAGCCCGCCTCCTTTTCCAATTCCAATAGCTGATCGAACAGCGCGTCATACTCCCCATCGCTCACCTGGGGGGCATCCTCCACATAATAGGCCCGCGCCAACTGGTTGACCCGGTCCGTTAACGCCCGAAGCTTTTCTTCCATGGCGATTCTCCTTACCTTTATCTATCTGCTTACCGTCAATCCGCCGGCGTAATGGGCGCATAAGCTGCGGCAAACTTTTTTATTCCCGCGTCGTCAAAGTCGATGGTCACAGTCATAGCGTTGCCGCTCCCCGTCATTTCTAATATGGTACCTTCCCCAAATTTTGCATGTTTGACCCGTTGATGCAGCTGAAATGTTTTGGGCTGGGGCTTAGCAGGCGCTACCATGGGGGCAGGCCGTACCCCAAACCCAGGGGCATAACTGGGCCGTGGCGTCTGTATATGGTGGCTAGGCTTTGCCTGTTCTCTCGGGGGAAGGGGCGGCCGGTCCTGCTGCAAGAGGGCAGCTGGGACTTCCTCCAAAAAACGAGAAGGTTTATTGAATGCATAGTCTCCAAAAAGCATCCGCTGCTTAGCATGGATCAAATATAACTTCTCTTCCGCCCTGGTCATGCCAACATAGCAAAGGCGCCTTTCTTCTTCCAAAGCAGACTGGTTCAAAGCATTTCTGGCCCGGGCGGTAGGGAAGATATTTTCCTCCATACCGCACAGAAATACCACCGGGAATTCCAACCCCTTGGCGCTATGCAAGGTCATTAAGTTAACGGCATCCGCATTGCCATCCAATCCATCCACATCGGATACCAAGGCCACGTTTTCCAAAAAAGCCGGCAATGCGCTTTCCCCTTCCGGCACATCCCGTTCCACTTCCCGTATATTGCCGATTAGCTCTCGCAAGTTGTCCATCCGGTTTTCCAGGTCTCCCTTTTTGTCTTCCGCGCGAAGGAAGGCTTCATACTCCAGGGCGCCGATCATCTGCTCGGTAAATGCGGAAAGGGGCATGGTCTCGCATAGGGCGATAAAGGCGGCCATCGTCTCTGAAAATGGTTGCAGCTTTTGGGCTACCCGATCGGAAAGGCCCTGCCCATCCATAGCCACCGCAAGCATATATGTCCCCCGTTGCTCCGCCACTGCAGACAGCTCGCCGATGGTCGCCTCACCGATGGCCCGTTTTGGCACATTGATGATGCGGCGCAGGGCCATATTATCCGCCGGATTATAGATCAACCGCAGATAGGCCATAATGTCCTTGATTTCCCGCCGTTCATAGAACCGCTGGCCTCCCAGGACTTTATTGGGAATGCCATAATTGATCAGGGTGGATTCCAACACCCGGCTTTGGGCGTTCATCCGGTAGAGTACGGCGAAGTCCCGATAATGCCTGCCGGCGCGAACCCCCTCCAGGATCTTTTTACATAGAAATGCGGATTCGTCTCGCTCGTTGGCGGCTGTGTACAGTTCGATTTGTTCCCCGCCGGTTTTTTCCGTCCAAAGGCGCTTAGATTTCCGCCCGGTATTGTGGCCAATTACCGCGTTGGCCGCATCCAAAATGATCGACGTGGAGCGGTAATTCTGCTCCAACCGAATCACCTTAGCGCCTTCAAAGTCTTTTTCAAATTCCAGAATGTTACGGATATCCGCACCTCGCCAGCCATAGATGCTCTGATCGTCATCGCCCACGACACAGATATTGCGATGGGTCTTACAAAGCAGCTGGATCAGCTTATATTGGGGCAGGTTGGTATCCTGGTATTCATCCACCAGCACATACTGGAACCGGTTGCGATATTTTTCCAGTACGTCGGGAAATGCCTCAAACAGTTGCAGCGTCATGCATAATAGGTCGTCAAAGTCCAACGCATTGGCCTCCAGCAGCCCGCGCTGATAGCCTTTAAACACCTTATACACCGCCTGGTCCAATCCAGGATGATCCGCGATATATTTTTCCGGCTCCAGGGATCTATTTTTCGCCTCGGAAAACCAGTCCTTTAGATCTCGTTTTGGCAGGTCTTTATCGCTGATGCCCAAATTTTTTAATACGCTACCGATCAGGGACATTTGATCATCCGTATCGTATATGACGAAGTTCCGCTCGCGCCCCAAGCGTTGGATATCGCTTCGAAGGATGCGGACGCAGCAGGCGTGAAAGGTGGTGATCCACATATCCCGCGGGTCCGCATCCACCAAAGCGCTGGTGCGCTCCTGCATTTCCTTTGCCGCCTTATTGGTAAAGGTAAGGGCCAAAATATTCCAAGGCTTGACCCCATGTTCCATCAGGTTGGCGATCCGATACGTCAACACCCGGGTTTTCCCGCTGCCTGCTCCCGCCAATACCAGCAAGGGACCTTCCAAGCATTCCACTGCCTGGCGCTGCTCTTTATTCAAAACGGATAAGTCCATACTTCACCATCCTAATCTTTATTCCAATTTATTATAGCATCTTCTGAATGGATTTGTATAGAACTTGGGGCGTGCGGCGTTAGCATTGGTTTCATGTGTTCCCTTGCTTTTCATGCATCATATCCGTAAAACAACAGCGGCGGTAAAAACGTTTGCCGCCGCGTCGTCACCGTCTTGCGTTTTGCTATCACAAAAGAGTCTCCTTCTGCTGAAGGCGAAGCATTGCCTGCGCATTGGCCAAGGCGTTTAATAAATGCTCCAGGTCCAATTTCAACGCCGGTTCCTTTGGCAAAGCGGATGGGGCTTCCCCAATGCTATCGGTCAGGCGTACGACGATTGCATTTTCCTGTAGGTCTGGCCGCATGGTATAGATATAGCGTTGTCCTTGGGCAGGAAGGTCATAGTAAAGCGTGTGGTCCACTTCCAATGTGGTGTCGCACGGTAAATAGGAAAGGGTATGCTGCATAGATCGTTCCGTCTTTGTGTTCTCCTGGGAAAGCCCGCTGATATACATGGAAAACGCCTCATCCCACCAACGACAAGCTATATTGGATGGAAGGCTTTCATCATGGCTAAACCAGCCCTGCACATCCTTGGCGTCGAAGTCGGTTCCATCGCCCTGGGCTTGCAACACGAGGGAAAAAGCGGCTTGGTCAAAGGGCTGCATATCATAGGTAACGTCAATCTGGACGCTGCCGGTATAGCGTCCGTTTGGATCAACGGTAAGGCCCTCTTTGGAGAGGTCCATCGTCACATTCCATTCTCGCTGCAAGGTTATGCCCCCCAGCTGCACAGGTTCCTGCCCGGTCCCTTCCATTGTCAGCTTCCATCCGCCGGCAGCATCCTCCCGGGCCAAGGTGCCGTAAAAGGGAATCCCATTTATGGTAAGGCTTGCGTCATATTCTGGGCCATTTAAATGAAAGGTCTGTGCATTCGCCGCCGTTCCAGTCATTGCGCAGCTGGCAAAGGCCAAAATACAGATTACCCCTTTGGCTATATGTCTCCATCCCACAGCATCGCCTCCCTGCCTGTTTTTGTTATCCATATTAAATTATAGCAGAAGGCCGGCTGCAAAGACAGCCGGCCCCAACGTATGGTTTGTAAACTTTTATATTCTTCCCCAGGCTTGTAAGCCTTGCAGGATGGAGGAAAACGCCTTTTCCACGTTTTCCCGGCTGGTGGCCAGGTTGATCCGGATGTGGCTTTGTCCATCCCCCTCGAACCAGGCGCCATAATCCACTGCAATGCCGCAGGTTTCCTCAAAGAAGCGTTCCATCTCCTCCGGCTGCAAATAGGCGGCGAAGTCCACCCACATCAGATAGGTCCCTTCCAAAGGGGTAACGCAGGCCTTTGGCAGGTGGATTGCCAGCTGCTCCCGCAGGTATCCATAATTGTTCCAGATGATCTCCTGCACCTGCTGCAACCACGCCTTGCCGCCTCGATAGGCTGCTTCCACCGCAATATACCCGAACGGATTCCCTTCCCGTATGTGGATCCGCTTGGTGAAGGCGTCGTATTCCTTCCGGAGCTTGGCGTCCGGCAGCACCACAAAGGCATTTTGGCAGCCTGCCAGATTAAATGTTTTGCTGGCGGCAGTCAAGGTGATCACCATGTGGCTGTAATCCCCCGCCGTAGCGCTGGGGATGTGCTTATGCCCGTCAAAGGTAAGATCCTGGTGTATCTCATCGGACAACACCAGCACGCCATGTTTCTTGCAGATATCCAGCATGGCGGTCAGTTCCTCCCTGCGCCAAACCCGGCTGACAGGGTTATGCGGGGAGGACATGATGAACATGCGCACCTGGTTCTCCGCGATCGCGGCTTCAAAGGCGGCAAGATCCACCGAATATTGCCCATCCTGGTGGACCAGCTGGCAGGCGACCAGCGTCCGTTCATTGTCCCGTACCGCATGAAGGAAGGGATAATAGACAGGGGTCAATACCAGGACTCGGTCCTGGGGCTCGGTAAAGATCTGGATCAGCCAGTTGATGGCAGGCACCACCCCCGGGGAAAACCGCAGCCATTCCCGCTGCACCGAATAGCCATGACGTTCCTGTTCCCAATCCATAAAGGCTTGATAATAGCCTTCGCTGGGATGGTAGTACCCGAATACGCCGGTATCCAAATAGTCTTTTTCCGCCTCCAGCACGCACTGGGGCACGCGGAAATCCATATCCGCCACCCACAGGGCCAGCAGATCCTCTCTGCCAAAGCGTTCCCCCAAGCCGTCCCATTTTTCGCAATGGGTGCCCTTCCGATCCACATAGAGAATGGGTTCGTCCATGGTCAAACCTCCTTATCCCCGCAATTCCGCACCCAGGCGGGCGCGTAAGGCCTTGACCAACGCCTCCATGGCCCCGGAGATGTCCTCATCGGTCAGCGTCCGGTCCTCCGCCCGCAGGGTATAGGAATAGGCCATGCTCTTCTTGCCCTCGGGTATCCCTTTACCGCGATATACGTCGAACAGAGACACGTTCTCTAGGATCACCTTTACAGGCGCCTGTTCCATAACCTGCTGCACCTGGGCAGCGGTGACGGTTTCATCCACCACCACAGCGATATCCCGAGGCACCACCGGATATTTGGGCAGCGGCTGATAGGTGACCGCGCCAGGCAAGTTGGCGGTCAAGCCCTGGAAGGATAGCTCCGCCACATACACCTTCTGGGGAATGCCATAAGCCTTTTGGGTATCCGGATGGATGGCGCCCATTTCCCCGATGGGCTGGCCATTGAGCAAAAGAATGGCTTTCTGGCCAGGCTGGAAATAGGGGCTGCCGCCAGGCTTTACGGAAAAGGCCCCTATAAGCCCAAGGCGCTCCACACAGGCTTCTATGCAGCCTTTGAGGGTGAAGAAGTCCTCTTCCTCCCCGGTAAAGGCAAAACCCAGCATCCTGCGTTCTTCTGGAAGATCCGCATTATTGTCCAGATGCACGTTTCCCACTTCAAAGAAGCGGCCCTGACCGGTTTTCCGGTTGCAATTGAGGGCGATGGACCGAAGCATCCCCGGCACCAGGGTGGTGCGCATCAGGCTTTGATCCTCCCCAAAGGGATTGAGCAGCTTGACAGCCAGGCGTTTTTCGTCGTCCTCCGGCAGCCGAAGGGCGTTCAAGTCCGCCGGGCCTATGAAGTTGTAATTGTACATCTCATAGCAGCCCAACGCCACGCACAAATCCTTGATCCGATCCTCCCGGGCGCATTCCACGCTGGGCCGGCCCTGGAAGGTATCCCCCCGCATCAAGGTGGGCGGGATGTTGTCATAGCCGTAGATCCGGCCTACTTCCTCTGCGATGTCCCAATCGGTTTCGATGCTGCTCTCAATATCCACCCGGTAATGGGGGATGGTGACCACCAGCTTGTCTCCCGCTACCCGGCTGCCGATGTTGATGGTAGACAGCATCTTCGCCATTTCTTCCCCGGAGAAACGGGTATTCAGGATCCGGTTCACATGGGCGATATCCGCTTCCACCACCCGGTCCGCCGTATCCACGCTGCATACGTCGATGGCCTGGCCCACCACCTTGCCGGCTTTGAGCTCGTCCACCAGCTCAATGGCCCGCTGGGCCGCCAGCATGGCGTTCACCGGCTCCACGCCCTTGATGAACCGCGCCGCCGCATCCGTTACGTGGCGCAGCTCCCGGGTGGTCCTACGGATGCTGCTGCCCTTGAACACCGCCGCTTCAAACAATACGGCCTTGGTGTTCTCGGTGATCTCGCTGTTTTCGCCGCCCATGACGCCGGCGATGCCCACGCCCTTGGTGGGGTCTGCGATCAGCAGCATATCCTCCGTGGTCTCCCGCTCCTTGCTGTCCAGGGTGACTACCTTCTCCCCAGGATAGGCCTTGCGCACTACGATATGCCCATCCGCCACGCATCGCAGGTCAAAGGCGTGCATGGGATGGCCGTATTCCACCATCACATAGTTGGTGATGTCCACGATGTTGTTGATGGGCCGAAGGCCCACGGCCCGCAGCTTTTTCTGCATCCAGGCGGGGCTGGGCTCGATCTTGATATCCGTTACCACCCGGGCCACATACCGGGGGCAAAGGTCTGGAGCCAGCACTTCCACGGAGGCATAGTCGCTGGCATTCCCCTCCCCCTGGATCTGGCGGATCACAGGCTCCTGGAATTTCTGTCCCAGGGCGGCCGCCGCCTCCCGACAAATGCCGATGATGCTGGCGCAATCCGCCCGGTTAGGGGTCAGCTCAATGTCGAACACCACATCGTCCATGCCCAGGGCTTCCTGGATCCGCTGGCCCAGGGGATGCTCGCCCTGCAAGATCAGGATGCCGTAGACCCCTGCCCCCGGATAGTCCTCCTCGGTAAGGCCCAATTCCTGGCCGGAACACAGCATACCATCGCTATGCACCCCCCGCATCTTGGTGGGGTGGATCTCCAGCCCGCCTACCAGCTTGGCCCCATCCAGGGCCACCGGCACCAGGGCGCCTTCAAATACGTTCGTTGCCCCGGTGACCACAGTGAGCTTCTCCGGCTGCCCCACGTCGATGGAACAGATCTGCAGCTTATCCGCATTGGGGTGTTTGGACAGGGCGTCGATGCGGCCCACCACCGTATGGGTGACCGGCATCTCCGGCTCCACGGCGGCGGTCTCAAATCCCCGCCACATCATCAATTCCACAAAGCGGTCAACGCTCACGTTGAAATCCACGTATTCCTTGAGCCATTTAAGCGGCAATTTCATGCTATTTCTCCCCCTTCCTTAGAACTGCCGGAGGAACCGGGCGTCGTTCTCATACTCCAGCCGGATATCCGTAATGCCGTGTTTCAGGTTGGTGATCCGGTCCACGCCTACGCCGAAGGCTACGCCCTTCCATTCCTTGGGGTCCAGGCCGCAGTTTTCGATGATATGGGGGTTGGATACGCCGCAGCCCAGGATCTCCAACCAGCCGGTACCCTTGCAGGCCCGGCAGCCCTTGCCGCCGCACAGGGTGCAGCTGATATCCACCTCGGCGGAAGGCTCCGTAAAGGGGAAGTAGCTGGGCCGGAACCGCATACGCACATCGTCTCCGAATACCGCGTGGATAAAGGTGAGCAAAATGCCCTTCAGGTCCGCCAGGGTAATCTCCCGGTCCACCACAAAGCCTTCGATCTGCATGAACACAGGGCTGTGGCTGGCATCCACCTCGTCCACCCGGAACACCCTGCCCGGCATGATCAGCCGGAAGGGGGGCTTCACGTTCAGCAGCGCCCGGGCTTCGCAGGGGCTGGTATGGGTCCGCAGCACCACCCGGTCGTTTACGTAGAAGGTATCCTGCATATCCCGGGCAGGATGGTCCAAGGGCAGGTTCAGCTTGGTAAAGTTATAATCGTCATACTCCACCTCGGGTCCCTCGTAAGTGGTGAACCCCATTCCCACCAATGCGTCCCGGATCTCCCGATAGGTTTGGGTCATGGGATGCAGCCTGCCCAGGGCCCGGCCAGGTTTTCCAGGCTCCGTCACGTCTAAGGCTTCCTTCTCGAACCGGAGGGCTTGCATCTTTTCCCCGATCACAGCCTTGCGCTTGGCCAATTCCGCCTCTAACTCCTTTTTGACCGTATTGGCGGCCTGTCCCAACTTTGCCCGCTCGTCCTTGCTCAACTGGCCCATGCCCCTCAAAATACCCGTCAAGGCGCCGTTGCGCCCCAGGATGGATACGTTGATCTCGTCCAGCTCCGCCCCATCCCTGGCTGCTTGCAGCCGGGCCAGGGTCTCCTGGCGGATCTTTTCCAATGCCTCTGTCATAGCCTTCCTCCATCTGTCTCCATAAAATTGAAAGCGCGCCCGTCCCAAGGGACGAAGGCGCGCTCGTGGTACCACCCTATTTCACCCCGCCAACACGGGGCCTTTTCCGCTATATCGGGCTTACCCGGCGCCAACTACGCACCCCTTATGGGGCTTCCCCGGCGCGGCTCGGGAGGGAACTGATGCCGCGTGCCTGTGGAGGCCATCTCAGCCGCCGGCCCTCTCTTGGCCACAGGATACGCCGCTTTTCTCCGTCAATGCCGTTATTCTTGGGTATTTTAGCATATTCCTCTGCTGAAAGCAAGGCTTCCGAAACAGATTTACCAGCTTTTCCCCAGGGTTTCTCAATCCCATTTCTTCAGCAGGGCGTCCAGGTCTGCTCCCAGCTTTTGTGCCCGTTCCCCCTGGGCGCTGGCGGCTAGCTGCATCAGCTTTGCCATACGGGACAACAAGCTCTCCATGGTGGATACCGAGGCTTCCGCCTGGCGCTTGAGCTGCACAACCGGCTCCCGATGCACGCTGCCGGTGCCCAGGTCAAAGGCTTCAAACAGCTCCGGCACGGAAACGGTATAGCCCAGGGAGCGCACGGCGGCGGCAAAGCCGTCGATCACATCCTTTTCGCCGTGTACCAGGAATACTCGAGTGGGCTTTTGGGGGATCTTCTGGAGCCATTGGAGCATCTCATCTCGGCCTGCATGGCCGGAAAAGCCGGAGATCTGCACGATATTGGCGTTTACGATCACCTGCTCGCCAAACATTTTGACCCGCTTTGCCCCATCCACCAGCAGTCGGCCCAAGGTGCCCGCTGCCTGATAGCCGGCAAAGACGATGGTGCTATCCGCCCGATAGAGGTTATGCTTCAGGTGGTGCCGAATGCGGCCTGCATCGCACATGCCCGAGGAGGAGATGATAATATTACAGCCAGGTTGGGTATTGATCTGTTTGCTCTCTTCAGCGGTCTGGGCGATACGCAGGGTAGGGAACTCAAAGAGATCCCCTTCCCGGGACATCTCTAGAGCCTCTTGGTCGTAGTTTTCCTTGGTGCAGTTTTCATAGATCCGGGTGGCCTTGATGCCCAACGGGCTATCCAAATACACCGGCACCCGTTCTAGCCCCGGCACCGTGCCTTCGATAAGCATCCGCTTGATATAATACAGCAGCTCCTGGGTACGGCCCACCGCAAAGGCGGGGATCACGATATTGCCGCCCCGGGCGATACCCGCCCGCAGCACGGAAGCCAATTCCGCCTCCTTTTCCGCATCGGTGGTCACTTCATGGTTCCGGTCGCCATAGGTACTTTCCATCACCAGATAGTCTGCTCCTTCCACGATATCCGGATCGTTGATGATGGGCCGGTCGCCCCGGCCAAGATCCCCGGAAAAGGCCACGCGGACGGTTTTATCCTCCTCGGTGATCCATACCTCGATGGCCGCGCTGCCCATCAGGTGCCCCACGTTGGTAAAGCGGGCCTTCACCCCTGGACAAACCTCCACCACCGTGCCATAGGGGATACTTTTAAAACGCTCGCAAGCGAGCGCCGCGTCCTTGACGCTATACAGGGGCTCCGCCGGCGGCTTGCCAGCCCGCAGGTTCTTACGGGTCTGCTCCTCCGCATCCTGCTCCTGGATGTGTGCGCTATCCGCCAACATGATCTCACATAGCTTTGCAGTGGCGCTGGTGCTATAGATGGGGCCTGCAAATCCTCGCTTTGTCAAAAGAGGCACGAGGCCTGTATGGTCGATATGGGCATGGGTCACCAGCAAAGCGGTGATCTCATGGGGGTCAAAGGGGAACTCTCCGTTGGGCATGGCTTTTTCATCCGCACCCTGGCGCATACCGCAATCCACCAGGATGTTTCCACCGGCAAACTGGATCAGATGGCAGGAACCCGTCACCGTCTGGGCCGCGCCGCAAAATTTGATTTTCATGTGATATGCTCCTTAATTCTTATGATGCTGATTTTATTATACCATCTTTTGCAAATAAAAAAGATGAACTTTTCGGGGCGAACCTGTGGGGAAACCGTCGCTCCAACCAGTCCATCCAAACGCATCTTCCCGGCGTATTCCTCTAAGTTTGCCGCAACCGGACGCCTGCCGGCCGATATGGGGGCCGAAATGTATGGGCGGTAGCCCTTTGGGACGCTTACCAGGAAGCCCTTCCCGAAAGATCGCATGGGCTTCCTGGCGGGAAGGGAAACGCCCCGTTCCATACGTATGCCTTTCCCAAGGGGGCACGGCCTCCACCATTTTCTAAAAGACATGGGGAACCATACCTTTATGTTTTGAATCCTTGTTGTTTCTAAAAAAAGAGCGAACCTTATTTGTTCGCCCTTACTAATAAATATTTACTTATCTTTGCCGCAGCACTTTTTATATTTCTTCCCGCTGCCGCAAGGGCAGGGATCGTTGCGGTTGGGCTCCTGCTGCTTAACGTACATCTTGGAGGAGCGGAACTCCATGGTGATCTCCTTGCGGCGCTCCGGCGTAAGGATGGGCTCCCACTGGGGCAGGTTATAAAGCCAATCCGCCTTGCAATCCAGCATGTTGAAATACAGCTTTTCGTAATCGATATCCAGCTCGATCTTGCTGCCGCTCTTGAGGCTGTCCAGTTTCAGCTCCTTCTTCAGGCTGGTGTTGATGCCGTCCAAGAAGCCCAGGAAGGTGACCTCATCCATGTGGAACTCCTCTGCCAGCTCCGAAACCTTGCCGCTATAGGTATGCTGGTAATTCTCCAGGATGGTTTTATAGTTTTCCGTTTCCAGGGCAAAGTATTCCTTCCAGAACTTTTTGGCCTCCCCGGGGGTGCGTTCCACATCCGCGATGGCCTGCCATTCACTGTATAAACTCATGTCTGTTCTCCTGTTTCTGGTATTTTAAGGGCGGCTTGAAGCCGCCCCCGTTGACGTTCCTTTATAGATATACCAAAGATCAGGCAGCCGCGTCAAGAAATTCTTTTACCTTGCGGATAAAATCTTCAGTGTTGAGCACCGTGACGTTGTCCATATCTGCCAGGGCCGCAAGGTCCTTGGTCATAAACCCTGCGCTAATGGTATCCAAGGCAGCCTTTTCAAGCCGGTCGGCAAAATCCATCAGCTCTGGGATCTGATCCAACTCGCCCCGCTTGCGAAGGGCGCCTGTCCAGGCAAAGAGGGTGGCCATAGAGTTCGTAGAGGTCTCCTCCCCTTTCAGGTGCCGATAATAATGCTTGGTCACCGTTCCGTGGGCGGCTTCGTATTCATAGTTGCCGTCCGGGGATACCAATACGCTGGTCATCATGGCCAGAGAACCAAAGGCCGTGGCCACCATATCGCTCATCACGTCGCCGTCGTAATTCTTGCAAGCCCAGATGAAGCCGCCGTTAGAACGGATGACCCGGGCCACCGCGTCGTCGATGAGGGTATAGAAGTAGGTAATGCCTGCCGCTTTGAACTGCGCCTCGTATTCTGCCTGGTAGATGTCTTCGAAAATATCCTTGAAGGTGTGATCGTACTTTTTAGAGATGGTATCCTTCGCGGAGAACCACAGATCCTGCTTGGTGGACAGGGCGTAGTTGAAGCAGGCCCGGGCAAAGCTCTGGATGGAATCATCCTTATTATACATGCCCATCAGCACGCCGGGGGTCTTGAACTCAAACACGGTTTCGTGGAACAGCTCCTTGCCCGAAGCATCGGTAAAGAGGATCTCCGCTTTTCCGGGGCCAGGAACCCGGAACTCGCTGCAACGGTAAATGTCCCCATACGCATGACGCGCAATGGTAATGGGCTTGGTCCAGCTGCGCACAGAGGGCTTTAGGCAGGGCAGCATGATGGGCGCCCGGAATACGGTGCCATCCAGGATGGCACGAATGGTGCCGTTGGGGCTTTTGTACATGCGCTTGAGGTTATATTCTTCCACCCGCTGGGCGTTGGGAGTGATGGTGGCGCATTTGACGCCGACCCCGTACTTTTTCACGGCTTCCGCCGCCTGTACGGTAATCTGGTCGTCGGTGGCGTCCCGGGAAGGAAGCCCCAGATCGTAATATTCGGTCTTTAGATCCACATACGGCTCCAGCAAATGCGTTTTGATCATTTGCCAAATGATGCGGGTCATTTCATCGCCGTCCATCTCAACAAGGGGGGTCCTCATTTGAATTTTACGCATGGGCATCTCCTTATTTTTTTGTTATTTTTGCGCCGGATATGGCCTTATTCAGGATATCCGAGCGAAATGCAAAACTAGACGCTTGCTTTTCCTCCAGCCCCTGCTGGGCGTACGCTACCAATTTATCTACCAACGCAGCAAACGAGATCCCCATGGGTTCATATAGATAAAATGCGAAGGAACCCGGGATGGTATTGATTTCATTAATATAAACCTGCTCCCCTTCTAAGATATAGTCCACCCGGACCACACCCTTGCACTCCAGCATACGGAAAACTTCCACCGTATAGTCCTGGATTTGTTTGGTCAGCTCTGGAGAAATGGGGGCGGGGATCTGGCGGCTCAGGCTCTTCATCCCCTTGCCGTCCCCACGGATATATTTCTCCTCAAAGGTGAGGAAGGTATCCCAGCAAGCGGGCTGCTCGCAAAGGGAAGGCAGGGCCTCCTGGCTATTGCCCAGGCAGGCGCAGTTGATCTCCACCGGGTGCTCCACCGCCCGTTCGATGAGGATCCGGCGGTCAAAGCTGGCAGCCACCTCCATTGCCTGGCGGAATCCGTCCGGGTCCACAGCCTTGCCGATGCCGATGGAGCTACCCAGGTTAGCGGGCTTGATGAACATGGGATAACCGATTTCCCCTTCGGCCTTTGCTAGCACCGCCTGAGGGTCCTGCTGCCATTCCGCCCGGTTGCAGTATACCGCAGGCAGCACCGGCAGGCCCATGCTCTTGAACACGGCCTTCATCACGATCTTATCCATGCCCACGGCGCTGCCCACCAGGCCGCAGCTGGAATAGGGGATATCCGCCAGCTCCATCAAGCCCTGCACCGTGCCGTCCTCCCCATGCATTCCATGGAGGGCCAGAATGGCGCAATCCAGCCCGCATACCCGCTGGGTCTTGCCGAAAAGCCCGCTGCCAAAGCTATACAGGGCGTTGTGGCCGGGCTCAGGCGGCAAAAACACCCGGGTCAAGCCCTTTTGCTGGGGATCGAAATCCCGGTAGGTCTTTACGTCCCGCAAAGGCTCCCCCACATACCAGGCCCCCGACCGGGCAATATAAATGGGGAAGGCATGGTATTTTCCTTTGTCTGCATTTTCCAATATCTGTAACCCGCTGATTATGGATACGTCATGCTCGGAAGCCCGGCTTCCGAAGATCACCCCTAATTCCATCATGTCAGGTATTCCTCCCTACCTTGCGTCAATTATAATTATCCGTTAAGTCGTTTTCAAACAGTACCGTACACCCTGGCTGTTGATACAGCGGCAGCTTTTCCGTGGCCTGGGCCAGGGATTCCACCTCCACCAGCCGGTCCTCTGGGAAGCCGCCTTCCAGGAGCCCCGCCTTGATGGCCGGGGCGTTGGGTCCCACCAGGATAGCCACGTCCACGCAAGACGCCATGTGCAAGCCAAAGGCCTGGTTCAAGGCCGCCTGCTCCTCCCCCAGTTCCACCATACCGGGGGTAATGATGATCCGTCGGCCTGGGAAGGACTTCAGTACCTCCAGCGCTTCGCTGGAGCCCACCGGGTTGGCGTTAAAGGCATCGTCTATCACGGTAATGGGGCCGGGCAAGAGCTGCAAGCGATGCTCCACCGGCTCCAGCTTGCCGATGCCGGCGGCGATCTGTGCTTCGCTTAAGCCCAGCTTATAGGCTAGGGCGGCGGCTCCCGCCACGTTCAGGATGTTGTGCCGGCCCAGGAGCCGGGTGACGCAGGGGATCCGGGTCCCATCCTGGCAAACCAAGGTGAACCGGCTGCCCTCCGGGCCTACGGTGATATCCTCCGCCCGCATATACAAGCCTTCTCCCTGGGTGCCAAAAAGGTATTTTTCCTGTAATGGGCTGTTCTCATAAAGCTGGCGACACAGGGGATCGTCCCCGTTGAGAAAGACGCAGCCCTGGCTGCCGACCCCGGCCAACAGTTCCCCTTTGGCGCGCATTACGTTTTCCAGGGAGCCGAAGGTTTCCAAATGTTGCTTGCCAATGGCGGTAAGGATGCCGTACTGCGGTCTGACCAGACGGCACAGCTGGGCCACATCCCCCTTATAACGAGCCCCCATCTCCCCGATAAACACTTGGTGTTCCGGCGTGAGTTTTTCTCGTATGGTTCGGGTCACTCCCATGGGGGTGTTGAAGCTGCCAGGAGTATAGAGGGTCTTATATTTTTCCCCCAGGATGGTGCCCAAAGCGTACTTGGTAGAGGTCTTTCCAAAGCTGCCGGTGATGCCGATGCGGATTAGCGCCGGATTGGCAAGCAGGCGTTTCCTGGCGTCCCCCATATACCAGCCCTGGACCAGCTTTTCCACCGGCCAGGTGAGCACATGGGCCAGGCATACCACAAGGGGCAGCAGCAGCCCGGGCAAAAACCGCACAAGCTCCGGCCAGAAGCCATAGTCCCACCAGCCGCCCCAAGGCTGTATGCCATTAAAAAGGAGCCGCACATAGGACGCCTGCAACAGCAGCCGCGCCGCCGGCCCCACCAGGGCGAGCAGGAATACGGGAACCAATAGCCGCTTGACCCTAGCGGTATAGCGCAGGGGTTTTTTGGCCTTTTTTTGATTTTTTAGGGCCATGATCCCAAAGGCTAGCATCATGCCGGTAAAGATCACGTCCCCGCCCCGCCATAGCAGGGTCCCAAAGCCGCCCGGGAAAAATTGGCCGGCTATGCGCAAAAGGAAGCCCGCCACACCGGCCAAAAAGGGGCCTGACCATTGGCCCAGGTGCTTACGCACCCACTTAAGATACATGGGACCCTGGTAGCTTTCCAGCTGCAACATATGAAGGAAGGGAATGGCTGCCAGGGTAACTGCCACCCCGTCCAGCAGCACATATGCCCAAAAGCCGATTTGGATCAGGAGTTCATTGGTTTCCATACATCAAGCCTCATTTTGATACAGGATCTGCAGAATGGAACAGAAACGAGGATAGTCCTCCGCATAGGAGAAATGTCCTACGCTAGGAATAATGGCAAGGCCGGCGTTCTGCATTTCCCGCTCCATTTTCTTCCCCATCCACAGGGGGGTAGCCGTATCTTTTTCCCCCCAGATCAAAAGGGTTTCATTGGGGATCTTGGAAAGCAGGGATGTCTGATCATAATTGACGGTTTTCACATAGGTGACCCGCATATCCCCCTGCAATTGCTGATATTCTGTGGAGCCGGCCTTTTTCTGCCGCTCCTGCAAGCGGAAGAGCCGGTTCAAAGCCGGGGACTTGGCCAGGATCTTCCCCAGCTTATAGGTATAGACACGCCAATAATATTTGGGGCCTCGCCTTGGTTTAATGCCGGCCGCGTCCACCAGGATCAGCCGGTGAAATAGTTCCGGCGTTTCGCTGGCCAGCTGAATGGTCACCCGCCCCCCAAAGGAATGGGCTACCACATCGCACCCGCAGATGCCGATGGCTTCCATAAAGGCCCGGGTACAGGCGGCATACTCCGGAACCCCCCAGGGCCCCGGTGGCTCCGGGCTCTCACCGAAGCCGGGGAAATCCAGGCTTACCGCTTCCATGCCCAGCCTGACCAGGCAATTGGCGATAGGGGCCATGGTTTGGATATTGGCGCCCCAGCCGTGGAGCAGCAGCACCGGCCTGCCCGAGCCCTGGCGCTGATAATGGAGTTGGACGCCGTTTATCTCGATCGTCAAGGGTTACCTCTTATCGTCCTTTTTGGGGGCCTGCCAGCCTTCCTTATTGACCTGCCTGGCCCGGGCGACGCCTAGCTGCCCTTCCGGAATATCCATGGTGATGGTAGATCCCGCGGCGGTATAGGCATGATCCCCCAGGGTGACCGGCGCCACCAGGGAGGTATTGCAGCCCAGGAATACATCGTTCCCGATCACCGTGCGGAATTTCCGGGCCCCGTCATAATTGGCAAAAGCCGTGCCGCAACCCACGTTGATCCGTTTGCCGATATCCGCATCCCCCACATAGGTGAGATGGGCTACCTTGCCACCATCTCCCAAAGTGGAGTTTTTGATCTCTACAAAATTGCCCACCTTGCAGCCCTTGCCAAGGTGCGCGTTGGGGCGCAGCCGCACATAGGGCCCGATGCTGGTGCCGTCCTCCACCGCCGCCTCCTGGGCCACCACGGCCGCCAGGGAACAGCCGTCCCCCACGATGGTATCCAAAAGCCGGCAACCATTATATAAGGTACAATCCCGGCCGATCCGGGTATCGCCTTGTAGAAATACCCCGGGATAGATCACCGTATCTTCCCCGATGGTCACCTCTGCGTCGATATAGGCCTGATTGGGGTCCAGGAAGGTGACGCCGTTTTTCATATGGCGGGTATTGATGGCCTGCTGCCTTAGGTAGGTACAATCCCAAAGGCTCTCCCGGTCATATACCGCAGCGCACTCCACTGCGGGAGCATATATATCCACCACCCGCTCCCCTTCCATACGCAAGGCGCGAATAAAATGCTTGGCCTCCACGTCGTGGGGCAGGTCCCGCTCCAAAAAGCGGCGCAAGTGGTTAATCTCAAAACAGAAGGCTGCGCAGGGCCTTGTCTCTTCGTCTTCTTCGCAATAGACCAGGCGGGATGCCGCTACCCCCTGGGCCGCGTCGGTCAACATGCGGATGGTCTCTGGCTGCAGCATCGGCAGGTTGCCATGCACCACCAGCACATAGCCTTCCGGTTGGGTGATCAGGGGCATGGCAAACAAAATGCCCTCTGCCATGGAATCCGCGTGTTCTTGGGTGACATAGCGGGCTTTTTCCCCGATATGGGCGCGCACCCGGTCTCCGTCAAACCCAACAGATACAATGGGTTTCTCCTGAATATGCTCTTCGCAGGCCGCAAGGACCCATTTTACCATACTCCTGCCGCAGATCTCATGGAGGACCTTTTGCTTCCTGGAATGCATCCGCTTTCCTTCGCCTGCTGCAAGAATGATTGCCGTGATCGCTTTCATGCTTATCCCTCAAAATTCTTTGCACATATAAAAGGTCATAACCGCTGCTATTATTTTATGAGCGGACAACGGGCCCTGTCAAGAGAAGGGGGGCTTGCATACAAGTATATTTGATCCGCATCCCTCCTCACAGTACGCCGCAATAATCGATGTCCACATCGATAACGCATACGTAAGTCGGATCTATCTCCCTTGCCCGCTCCCGGATTGCGGATTTATATCTGCCGATTTGTCCCGCGTCCGTGCCGGCTGGCACCACAATATCAAAGATCAAGTTGGTTTGTTTTTCGCCCCGTACCATGCGGAAATCATGGAACCGGAGCCGAGGGTCCGTCTCCTGGATGATGGCGTCCAGCTTGGTCCGCACGGCGGCGGTAAGCGCGTCATCGGTCTCTACCGGGTCCAGGTGGATGGTCAAAAGCATACCCAGCTTCTCTCCCACCTCGCGCTCTGCCCGGTCAATAGTCTCATGGATGGCTACAATGTCCGAATCCGCCCTTACTTCCGCATGGGCGCTGGCGATGATCCGGCCTGGGCCATAATTGTGCACCATGATATCGTGCAACCCGTCGATCCCCTCGTATGCCAAGAGGCTTTCGCTCAAAGAATGGATCAATTCCGGCGTAGGGGCCTCTCCCATCAATGGGCTTATGGTATCCCGCAGGATGCCCACCCCGCTATATAGCACAAAGCCCGCCACAAGTACGCCCACATAACCATCCAGGTTGATGTTTATAAAATATGAAGCCATCGCGGATAACAGAATCGCGCCGGTGCTGATCACATCGCACATGCTGTCCGCAGTGGCTGCGCTCATGGCAGTGGAGGAAATGGCCTTGCCAATGCTGGCTGTAAACCGGCCCAGCCAGAGCTTTACCAAAATGGAAAGCAGCAAGATCCCCATGGTGACTAGGTTGAAGGAGACGGGTTCCGGCGCAATGATCTTCATCACGGATTCCTTGCCCAGCTCAAAGCCAACCAGCAGGATCAAAAAGGAGATCACCAGGGCCGTAATGTATTCGATCCGGGCATGGCCAAAGGGATGTTCTTTATCCGCAGGTTTGCCCGCCATTCGGAACCCGATCAAGGTTACCAGGTTGCTGCCCACATCCGACAGGTTGTTTACAGCGTCCGCCTGGATGGCAATGGACCCGGACAGCGTGCCGATGAGCAGCTTTGCCCCGCCCAAAAAGATATTACAGCATACCCCAACAATGCCCGCCAGACGGCCATAGGCTTCCCGCACAAGGTTGTTCTGGGTATTTTGCGAGTCCTTGATAAAAAGCCGGATCAATAATTTTGTCATGTTTCTTTGCTCCTGTGGCAATATAATAAGCCCTTGGCTTGGCGTTTAATCCTCTTTGCGTTTGTTCCAAGACGCCACAAAAGGCCGTATACAACCTTGCCGCGCTTTTACAAGCCGGCCCAGTTGAATACGGTCTTTCCACATTCCTTGGGACGCGCCCAACGACGGAATCCGCGTCCCCTGATTTTACCGCATTTATGCCCTTATCGCAACCTATTTATAAAAGATACTGCAACAAGAATAGCACGATCACCCCTGGCACGCCGAACACGCCGGCCACCAGGGAGGAAAAGGGGGTAATGGGCAGAGCCAGCCCAAACAAGCCCCCGAAGAAATTCACCACCAGCAGCAGCAACGCTCCCAGGATGGCGTTGAGCAGCAGCCGCCACAAAATTCGGAGGGGGACCGCCAGAAGTTTGCATACCAGCCAAAGAAGCAGCAGACCCGCCGCAAAAGCTGCCAACAACAGCAATGTTTCCATCCGATCCCCTCCTGTTCCCGGCTATGGTGTCCTAGCCGGTTTTATTCTACGGCAGCCGCCTCCTGGCTATACCGGCGCAATAGCAACACGTATTTACGCCGGGCCGCCTCCATTTCGTAGATGGCAAAATCCATCAGATCCGTTTCCTGTACGCTCTGGAAATAGCGTTCCGCTTCTTTCCATTGGGCCAGGGCCTGCTCGATATCCCGCTTCCGGTCCTCTTGCGCCCCATCCCCATGTTTCCACAATGCCATAAGAGCCACCTCCATAAATATGGGATTTCCATCCTATATGGAAGTATCTCCCGGGCGTTTTATTTTTATAACCGGGACCTGAAAACGGCTTAAATAAAGCCGCCCTTTTTCAGCAACTTGACGGTCCCAAACACCGCCGCCGTATATACGGGGATCATAATGGCTTGGTTAAGCAGCCGCACATACACGATTTGATAAGGCAGGCCGTACAACGCCATCAGCAATAGCGTATTACACAGCACAGAGCAAAATATTTGTCCTGCGGCGATGGATAAAAGCAAGCGTTTCCAGGTGACTGCCTGGCCTCTTTGGAAAAATAAGCCGGGGATCACCCCAAACAGCGCCCCGATCAAGGTAAACCAAGGGATCCAAGGTCCCTTGGGGAATAGCAGGGCGGGCAACAGATCCACCACCATACCCACAATGCCCCCATAGGCTGGGCCATATAGCACAGCAGCCAGGATCACTGGCAGCACGGTTATGCCGATCTTTAAGGAATACCCGGCTGCGGAGACCGCAGGCAACGGAATGGACAGGATTCCCAGCACCGTGCCCAACGCCGCCAAAAGGGCGCATATGGTCAGCTGCCGGGTCAATGGATGTACGTTGGCTTGTTTTACATTTTGTTCCATAAAAATAACCTCCTCTTTGCAGTCCTACTACAGTACATGAGGAGGCTTGACACCAGGGCCATCCTTATGTAGCAGCGGGATGCGGATACCGCACCGCAAGCCGATGGCCGGCTATTCGTCCGCCCGGCAACTCCCCGTCCAGGCGGCACTCGTCATGAGCCCCATGACACGCGCAATATCCTACTCTGCTTTTGCGGATTCATTCTATACCAAATCCAGCTCCATGTAAAGCCCCTATGCGCCGCTTTGCTCCGGCGTCTGCTGAAAATCGATCCAATAGGTCGCCCGCACCTTTTCCCCCATGGTCTCCTCGTCCAGATAGGTATAATATAGCCGGTTGGCCCAGCTGGAAGCAGCGATCCGGGTACTGGCCAGGTCGCATACCGGCTGGCTTTCCCCGCTTTCCAGCTGATAGGCCCACAGGGTATAGGGATAGGGGTCCTGAGGCTGGGGCGTTTGGGTAGCAGCCGCTTCCTCTCCGGCTTCCCCTGCGCTGCCGGAGAGCCGGTTTTCAAAATAATACAGAATGGACCCGTCCTGGCTCCAGACAAAGTCATATACGGCGAAATCGTCGGTGATGGTTTGGGTTTGCCCGGTCTGCATATCCCGCAGCAGGAATTCGCCCCCCGCGCCTCCCGCAATGCTGGAAGCGCCGCTAATGGCCATGTAGGCGTTATTGGGGGAAAGGGCAAATGCGCCGCCTTGGCAAAAGGCTTTGCGCACGCCCCCTTCGGGCTTGATTTCGTAGATGGTATCCCCTTCCATTTCGCTTTGCACGAAGTATACCTCGCCGCCACAATAGCCGATGTAGCCTTCATTGGCCCCATTTTTATCCACCACCGTATGGCGCTTGGTTTCATCCGGCACGTTAAAGTCATAAGCATGGACCTGCATTTCTCCGCTGCCGCTCACCGCGAACAACATGCTGCCCATACTATCCCAACATAGGGCGCTCACCGTGTCCCCGAACCCTGCCCGCGTCAGCTCGGTAATGATATCGCGGGTACCTACGTCCACCACATACAGGTTGGTGCGCTCCGCCTCCCGCTCTAATACGGCCAGCTTTCTACCATCCGGTGAAAAGACAGCCCGCTCTACTGTGGCAAAGGCATAGTCCAGCAACCGCTTTTCCTTATCCTGGCTGTCCAGGATATACAGTTCTTCATAGCTGATGGCGTCTACACCAATGCCCTCTGTGATCCGTTTGGAATACAAGATCCCACCTCCCAGCCTACGGGGCACAGAGGAAAGGAAGATCCCGTCCGCCAGGCAAACCTGGGCGCCTGCCACCTGGCCGTTTCGGCGCTGCACCGCTTCTACAAAAGCGGCTTGTTGCCTAGCCGTTTCATCAAAGGCAGGTAAGCCGTCCGCCCCCAGCTGCACCGCCATCCAATCGCTTTCCAAGGCGCTGGGGTTTTGCTCCAAAATCTGCCGTTTTGCCAATTCCGCCTCAATATCCGAAGCATATGCCTGGGAGATAAGCACCACCTGATCCAAACTGGAGGTATACGTGGGGGTCATTTGCTCCGCGCCCAATAGGGTACCTTCGCAATAATCCCGGAACCCATTGCCGATCAAATACCAGGGCGCCTCTTCCGCCTCTTGTTCCGGCTGGGCTTCCTGGACCACAGGCAAAAGGGTAACGCTCAACTGTCCCCCCTGCTCCTGGATCTGAAAGGCAGCGTCCTGCGCCAACTGGAAACATAGATAGACCGATTCCATAGGCTGGGGCTCCTCTTCCGCCGCTTCCGCAGCTTCCCCATCCAAGGGCGCATCGGTCTGTAAAGGAAGGGGATTGGCCAGCGCATAGCGGAAATAGCCTAAAACCAAACCGGATTTTTCCCAATCCCGGCGCTCAAAATCCCAATAGCTCAACCCGTCAAACTGAAGCATCAGCCTGGCAGGGGCGGTTTCTATCCAGGCGCGATACTGGGGCACGCCCTGGGCTTCGCTTTCGTTTACCGTACCGCTCATGCGGCTGCCGGTTTTAAAGGTGAAGGTCAACTTCGTAGTTTCCCCGCTGGGGGTTACGGCCAGGGCATAGGCATTGGCCTCTGCGACGGCCTCCCCTCCTTCCAATGGGGTGTCCGCAAGGGTATATCCCTGGTATCGGTTGGTCTCCACCTCCTTTTGGCAGGCGCATAAAAGCACCAAGCAAAGAAGCGGCGCCAGCATTCTCCAGGCTCGTTTCATAAGCGATCCTCCATAAGGTACAATTCATTCTTTGGGGTCCTACGCTTTTTGATTATACCATAGAAACCCTGCAAAGGCGTTAAATTTATAGAATGTTTATAATTTGTTGGGTGGAAGGTCTTTGCATAGGCTAGTCAATTTGCTATAATAACCAAAGACTATACTGGTCTAAGACTATCCGCACAGGAGGGTTTTTTATGAAATGTAAGGTATGCGGCGCAATCAATGAGGATTATCTCGAGTATTGCGAAAACTGCGCCGCGCCCCTCAAGGAATCCCAGGCGGCCGCAGGAGAGCCCACCAGCGGCGGCGCCCGCGAGCAGCGAAGCTGGGATTTTGTTGCTTCTCCCGATTGGTCCAAGCCTGAGTTCAGCGCCAACACGGTAAGCGAAACCGATATTCCAGAGGGTTTTACCCCCCAATCTTTCCGCTCCCGTTTCAGCGCGGAACCTGTCCAGCAGCCCGCCTCCGCCTCTGCGCCAGAGGCTCCGGCAGCTGCCCAGGCCCCCAATTTCGTCCGGCGCAATAGCGCCCAGAGCCAGCAGGCCAAGCGGAATTCCGTACGCCCGGCGTCAAAGGCAGCCCCTAGTGCCGTTTGTCCGGATTGCGGCGCGCCTCTTGCAGAAGGGCAACGTTTTTGCAACAGCTGCGGCAAAAACCTGGGACAGGCGGCCGCCGCTTCCGCCCCGGTTGCGGCTGCGGGAACCGCCGGCGCCCAAGCTGGCATCAAATATGCCGATCCTTTGGACGAGGATATGTTTTCCTTCAACTATGAAGATGAGGAAGAGGCTACCCCCCGCCGGAAAAAGGGCGGCAATCGGTCCAACGCTTCGGCCCGTAGCGCCGCGCCCAAGCGTAACACCAGCCGTAAACGCAGCGGCCTTGCCATGGACAAGACCCTGCTCTTCTGGATCGCGGCCGGCGTGCTGATTCTTGCTCTGGTGGTGCTGGGCGTGGTGCTGGTCAGCAAAAACGGCGGCTTCTCCGGCCTCTTTGGGGGCATCTTCAGCAGCTCCCCCATCACCAAGGAGCCCGTCATCGAAAAGACCACCACAGACAGCGGCGTACCCGCCTACAACATCACCATCTACGCCAAGCGCAACAGCGTAGTGCATTTTGAGGGTGGTTCCATTGTAAAGGATACGCCGGTGACCAAGACCTCCAAGCCTATTACCCTGTGTGTTCCCGAGGCGGTTTGGGTACCCAGCGAGCCGGTGGAGGGCAACACCCTGGAGATCTATCCGGATATCACGGTTATCGCCAAGGACGGAACGGAAACGCCTGTGACCTTTGCAGAGCCCATTGTCATCTCCGTACCCACCTTGAACCTTTCCGTGACCGCGCCCAACACCCCGTCCTTTGAGACGGCAACGCCGGACATCACCTTCTCCGGCGTGGTGGATGATCCCACCAGCGCGGTATACGTAAACGACATGCAATTCACCGTGGACGAAGCCGGTGCCTTTGAGGGCGTCTACACCCTGGAGACCGAAGGCACCCATACCATCAATGTGGAGGCCCGCAAAAATGGCTATGCCATTGCCCGGCAGACCTTCCAGGTGACCTACAGCACCGGCGCCGCGACCACTCCTGGTACCACCGGCGGCGGCACCAGCAGTACCTCCACGCCTGGCACCATGCCTAGCGGAGCCACTGCGGTGGGCTATGTCACCTCTGACGGCCTGCGGGTACGTAGCGAGGCAAGTTCCGGCAGCGATGACACCATTCTGGGCGAGTTGCCTCTAAACCAGAAGGTGTACATCATGGAACAGGATGTGGGCAATTCCTGGGCCAAGATCCTGTACAACGGGAGCGAAGCCTATGTCTCCAACCTTTACATCAAGATCGTGGACAACTATACCGTCAAAGACGCCACGGTCACCACGGACAACCTGAATGCCCGGGCCGGTTCTTCCAGTTCCACCGAATCCCTGCTCAAGCTGCCCCTGAATACCAAGGTCAGCTACATCAGCGACGCAGGCAACGGCTGGAGCCTGGTGGAATATGACGACAAGATCTTCTTTGTCGCCACGGATTATCTGGACATTGCCTAATAGCGCGGCAACAACAAAAAAGCCCCCTGCGGGGGCTTTTTTTGTTGCCGTTTCCCCTTCCCATGGCGCCGGGTCCTTTCTTTGAAGCCCTCCAAAGGGGCTGAGAAAAAGCGTCGGACCGGCTGGCTGTTTTGCCCGCTGGCCCGACGAATCGCCAGGTTATTCTTCGTGCTTAATGTGGTCCCGGCGAAACAGCAGCGTGATGCCCCAAAGCCCCGCAAGGCCCACTACAGTATATAGGATGCGGGAAATGGTGCTGCCCATACCGCCGAAAATGGCTGCGATCAGATCGAACTGGAACAGACCGATCATGCCCCAATTCAGGGCACCAACAATTACGAGAATCAATGCAAGCGTATCCATAGGAAAACTCCTTTTCTAAGATGCTCCTAGCATTTCCCTCCGGAAGCCTATGGATACATGGAAAATTTTTCTGTGGGTTTACAGCCCCTTATCCCCGGGGTTTGGGGGCTTGGCTGTCCGGGATGGCCTCGATCTCCAGCCGGTCAAAGGCAATGGGTTCCATAAAATCCGCAGCCTTAAATATCGCCCGTCCAAACCGGTCGATATCCTGCAAATGCTTTCGTAAGATCACAGGCCTGGAAAGATCCAGGGTATGACAGGCTTCTCCGATCAGGTCGCCCCAATCCTCCACCTGTTCCCGTTTTTGATATTCCGTCTGTAGGGTAACCTCCCCAATGATCCGATGGCCTTTGCGTATGGTAGCCCATATCCTCATAGCATCCGCCTCCAATCCCGGGGATATCCTTCCTCGTCCCCAAGCGCCGCCTCCACCCCGGGATCCGGCCCCTCCTGGGGCAAAACGGAAAACCGGTCCCGCAGGGCGGCTACGTCCAGCGGACCGGACACGCTGCCCATACAGTCCCGGCATACGTTGCCGCAGGCCGGACAGCAGCACCCGCTTTCCAACCCCCGCTCCCGCTGCACCATATAGGCGCCGCACGCTTTACAGCTGCACCGCATAGCCCCGCCTCCTACATTTGGCTTTGTTCCATGGTTGATTCAACCGCCATGGCCATCCCATCATCCCCGGTTTGGCTCCCTTCCCCAGTTCCAGCGCCCTCCTCTGTCGGCGCTTCTTCTATCGCCGGCGCCTCTTCCGCCACCGGCGCTTCTTCTATCGCCGGCGCCTCTTCCTGGGAGGGTCCCGCTGCGGTTGCCGCGCTTTCTTCCTGGCTGGTCGCTTCGATGTCCTGTTCCACCTTCTTTAACGGGCTATCCGGTGGGATAAAGTCCGCCAGCTGGGTAATCGGAATGGCAAACTCCGGCGCGCCGGCGGACCAGGTGGCGATTTCAAACAATTCATATGCCAACACCAGCTCATCCTGGGTAATATAAAACGCTTGATCGTCCCCAATGGGCATTACGTCGCTGAGCAGAGTAATGCCCTGTGCTTCTGCCTGGGCCATAACGATATCCGGCATGATCCCCCGCCAACGGGTATCCGTTGCGTCTAAGAGATCGCCCACGCTACACAATTGGCCGTTGGATACGTCATAGGTAAAAAACAGGGTCTTCAGCAATTCGTTTCCATCGCCGTAGAGGTCATAAAGCTCCATGCGCAGGGAGAACAACCCGTTTCGATTGTATTCGATTCGGTATTGGGTAAAAATAGCCGTGCTTACCGATGCAGCCCGTTGCGCCGTAAGCTCGCAAATGGAACGATTGATGTCCTCGCCATGGGCGCAATAAAGCACCTTGGGGTAAACGATGTAGCCATCGCCGCAGCTTTCCACCGCCCGAATGATGGTCAAAGGCGCCACCCCGTCGTCTGGTCCTGGGGTTGGGGAATTTGCCTGCAAATCGTTTAAAAGCAGCTGCTCCTGCTCGATATCATCCAAGGTAATGGATACGGTAGAGGGCGCGCTGCAAGCGCAACAGCAGAATAGCCCCGCCCCAACGGCAAGGGCAGCCAATAAGATTTGCCGCATGGCAGGACCTCCTTTCTCACCATAGGCAAAGTATAGCACGACCTGTCCGGGGCTGTGTATGAATTTAGCGTGAATTCACCAAAATGGTCTCTGTATCCGCCATGGCCTGCTGGATCATCTGCGTCCAATCCACCAAGGCTTCGCTCTCCCGGAGCTTCTCCACCGTAGGTTTGGTGACCGGGTGCTGGGGCACGAATACAGTACAACAATCCTCATAGGGCAAAATGGAGGTTTCAAAAGTATCGATCTTTTTGGCGATGGCGATGATCTCCTCCTTATCAAAGCCGATCAAGGGCCGGAATACCGGCATGGACACTGCGTCGTCGGTAACGCAGAGGCTCTCGATGGTCTGGCTGGCCACCTGTCCCAAAGCTTCGCCGGTGATCAACGCCCGGCTGCCGTCCTGCTTGGCCCAGGCCTCGGCAATGCGCATCATCAGCCGCCGCATTAAAACCGTGGTTTCCTTGGGCGGGCATTGCTCGTAGATGGTGAGCTGGATCTGGGTAAAGGGCACCAAATGCAGCTGGATCGGCCCCGCATAGCGGGCGATGATCCGGGTAAGATCCACCACCTTATCCCTGGCCCGCTCGCTGGTATAGGGGTAGCTGTAAAAATGCACCGCCGTCAATTCCAGGCCACGTTTTGCCATCATGAAGCCGGCAACCGGGCTATCGATGCCTCCGGAGATCAACAACGTGGCCCGGCCGGCAGTACCTGTGGGCATACCGTTGGGACCGGGGATCTCCTCGGTATACAGGAAGGCCTTCTCCCGCACCTCCACCCAGACCTGCATCTGGGGATGATGCACGTCCACGCCCAGCTGAGGATACGCCTCCAGAATGGCATGGCCCAGTTCCCGGTTGACGGTTTCGCTGTTCATGGGGAACTTTTTATCTGCCCGGCGGCAGAAGCACTTGAAGGTAGAAATCCCAGGCTGGCGTTCCAGGGTCCTGCCCACCAGGGCCAGGGCCGCCGACTCGATGGCCGGATACGCCTTATCCACGGCCACGGCGGGGCTGATCCCATGGATGCCAAAGACCCGGCTAAGCCTGTCCACCGCCTCATCCCGCTTTTCTTCGCTTACGCCAAATACATAGATGCGGCCTTGGTCCTGCCGCACCTTGATGGGCAAGGATAGATCCCGCAGGGCGTTCTTGATGCCCTGGATGAGTTTTTGTTCAAAAAACGGCCGGTTCAACCCCTTTAGATGGATCTCCCCATAGCGTACCAGCAATACCTGTTCCATACATTCCCCTTTGTTTTTTCGTAATGGTTTTATTGTATCCCGCGCCCCTTTCGGCTTGTCCAAAAAGGAGGGGCCTAACTGCGATCGTTGCCCGCCCTTGAAGCGGCCTTCAGGAAAACGGGGCGGCGGGAACCCCCGCCGCCGGGTCTTTAAGTAGGGTTAACGCCTGCGGAAGCGGCGTAGCATAGGCAGCAAGCCGTCGATGGCCTCTGCCACTTGGTCCATTTCCGCCAGGGTGTTCTCGTGGCTAAAGCTGAAGCGGATGGCTCCCTCCTGCCGTTCCCCGATGACCCCCATGGCGTTGAGGATCCGGTTCTTGCCCTTTTTATGGGCGCTGCAAGCAGAGCCTGTGGATACATAGATGCCCTTATCCTCTAAGGCGTGAAGCAGAACTTCGCCCCCTACCCCCAGGAAGGAAAGGTTCAGGATATGGGGCGCCGCCGCCTCTAGGGCGGGGCCGTTATAGACCACGTCCGGCAAGCGGGTAAGGGCCGCGTACAGCCGCTGCTTGCACTGGAGCATCTGCTGCCGGTACTGCATGGCGTTTTGCATGTAATCCAGGGCCGCCGTCTCCATGCCCAGGATGCCCGGGGTGTTGGAGGTACCGCTGCGCACGCCCTTTTCCTGGCCGCCGCCAAGCTGGCCGCCGGCAAACCGAATCCCTTTGCGCACATATAAGGCGCCCACCCCCTTGGGGGCGTGGAATTTATGGCCGCTGATGGAATACAAATCGCAGTCCTTGGCGCTAAAGGGTACCTTCAGATACCCTTGCACACCATCCACGTGGAGCAAGGCGCCAGGGGCTTTGGCCCGCATAAGCCGACGGATGGATGGGATGTCGTTGATGGCCCCCACCTCGTTGTTTACCTGCATGATGGACACCAACAGGGTATCCGGGGTCAGGAGCTTTTCCAGGCCGTTCAGGTCAATGCAGCCCTGCCCATCCACCCAGGCGATCTGCATATCATACTGCCGGGCTAGCTTTTGAAAGGGCTCGAATACGGAGGGATGCTCCGTTGCTCCTACGATGATCCTACCCCGGCCGCGAATGGGCTCCAAGGCGCCGAAGATAGCCATATTGTTGCTTTCCGTACCGCCGCTGGTAAAGTATAGCTCCTCCGCACTGGCGCCGATGGCGCTTGCTAAGGTGGTACGGGCCGCATTCATGGCCCGTTCCATGGTAACGGCGGGCGAATAGGCTGCCGCCGGGTTAAAATATGTTTCTGTCATTGCCTCCATGGCCCGTTGGGCTGCCTGGGGCAGGGTACGGGTGGTGGCGCTATTATCTAAATATATCATACGCTCATCTCCAAGTTTGAATTCGGGCGGCCAGGCTATCCCAGCACACACCCTATTCATATATATGTTATACCCGCCGACTGCGGTTACCCATCTTCCAGAAGCCGCTTAAGCATCCCATCCGAATCCAAAAGAAACCGCAACGTAAGCTGGTAATGTTCCGTATCCTTGTAAGCCACCTGGCGAATGCCGCTACCGTCCAGCTGGTATATCACGCCCCCGGAATAGGACATGAGAATGGGGGAGTGGGTGGCCATCAGCACCTGGGAACCCTGCTGCACCAGCCCGTGGATGGCGCACAAAAGGGCCATTTGCCGGGAGGGGGAAAGGGCCGCCTCCGGCTCGTCGAACAGATACAGGCCATGCCCCCGCAGCCGGTGCAGCACCAGGGACAAAAAACTCTCCCCGTGGGACTGTTCATGCAGGGACTTGCCCCCGTAGCTATAGCGGAGCAGCCCATCGTCATCTGCCTCGTCGATGGCAGTAGCCATGTTATAGAAGCTCTCCGCCCGGAGAAAATAGCCATCCTGGGGCCTATAGGGCTCCCGCACCAGGCGAATGTGCCGGAATAGCCCGGAATGGGTATCCCTGGAGGAAAAACGCAGCCCCAAGGACCCGCCTTCCGGATTGAACCCTGCGGAAATGGCGATGGCCTCCAGCAGGGTGGATTTCCCCATGCCGTTTTCCCCTACGAAAAAGGTCACAGGCGCTTTGGAAAGATCCAGGCCGCAGGCAAGCCCCTTTTGGACGGCGGGAATGGCCGCAAGATATTGATCAGGACCGGAAAAATCCCCATCCAGCAACTTCACCTGCCGAAGGAACAAACGCCGCGCCTCCCTTCTCTACTTCCGATGCCATTTGACAGTATATCACGTTTCCCGCCGGCGGTACAAGGGCGGTTGCACAGCCTATGCAAATCGAAACCAATCGTTACGCTTTTTTTCACTTTTTTAACATAGAATAGTCTTGACAGGTGTGCTACAATCAACATGAAAGAAGCCATCTTGCGGGAAAGGGTTGCATTGGGCGACCGGTTCATACGCCTACCCGCCAGGCTTTCTTTTCAAAAAAGGAGGGGATCCCTATGCTTTGCGATTCATGCAAACAAAACGAAGCGGTGATCCACCGCATCGTTGTCATAAATGGTAAAAAATCCGAGCTGCATCTGTGCGCCCAGTGCGCCAAGTCTTCCGGCGGTTTGACCTTTAAGCTGCCCACCTTCGCGGAATTGATGGACATTGCCGCCACGGAGCCGGCGGATCAGGATGAACCTGCCTGCGCCTGCGGTATGACCCTGTCCAAATTCCGGGAAACCGGGCTGTTGGGTTGTCCACAATGCTATCAGACCTTTCGCACCGCTTTAGCCCCCATTATTGAGGGCAGCCAGGGCGGACGCAGCCAACACATGGGCACCCGGCCAGCCTATGATGCGCCTGCCCAAAGCGAACTGGATAAGCTCCGGGAAGCTTTACGGGCGGCCATTGAAACCGAGGATTACGAACAGGCTGCCCAGCTACGGGATCAGATTCGGGATATGGAGGCGAAAGCATGACCAGCATCCCTCTTACGCATATTATCCTTAGTTGCCGGGTCCGCCTGGCCCGAAATTTCAAAGATCGTCCCTTTGTCAACAGCCAAAGCGACGAACAGGCCAATGCTGTTTTAGAGCAGGTTCGTCCTCTATTCCCGGTGGAGGAGGGGTATACCTTTTTGCCCATGGCGGAGCTTGCCCCCCTGGAGCGGGCCTCCCTGGTGGAAAACCACCTTTGTAGCACCGACCTGATCGCCTCCGCCCACGGCGCCCTGATCCTCAATGGAGCCCATACCTTGGCTGTGATGCTCAATGAAGAAGACCATCTGCGCATCCAGGGCATCCTGCCGGGGCTGGACCTGCCGGGCGCCTATGCCCTTTGCCGCCAGGCGGAGGAAACCATCGCCGCCTCTCTCCCCTATGCCTTTGACACCCAATACGGCTACCTTACCGCCTGTCCCACCAACCTGGGCACCGGTATGCGGGCTTCTGCCATGATCCATCTGGCGGGCCTGGCCTTGACCGGCCAGGCGGAACCCCTCCTTTCCCGGATCGGAAAGTTAGGAGTGGCGGTCCGGGGCTTTTACGGGGAAGGCAGCAGCGCCCCAGGGTATATTTACCAGATCTCCAACCAACATTCCCTGGGAATGCAGGAGCGGGAGCTCATGGAAGCCCTGACGGCGGTGATCAGTCAGCTGGCTGTCCAGGAAGCCCGGGCCAGGGCCTTGCTGCTAAATAAGCGGCCCTTGGAATTGGAAGACATGGTGGGTAGAGCCCTGGGCATTTGCCGATACGCCCGCAAGATGGATCTTGCGGAGGCCATGCAGGAGCTTTCCGCCATCAAATTGGGGGTCAGCCTGGGGTTGCTGCCCCTGCCCATGGAGGAGATCGACGGGCTGATCGTGGCCTGCCAGGGAGCCCAGCTTTCCTCCGTCCCCTTATCCGAGGATGAGGAATGCGCCGCCCGGGCGGACCGGCTCCGGGAAACCTTGAAAAACCTATAAAATTCTATCATCGAATAGGAGCGACCATATGGACTTTATCGAACGCTTTACAGAAGGCGCTAGGCGGGCCTTGGCTTTGGCCCAGGAAAGCGCCAAGGGCATGGGCCACAACTATGTGGGCAGCGAGCATCTGCTTCTCGGCCTGATCCGGGAGGGGGAAAGCGCCGCCGCCCGGGCCCTAGCCCAGCTTAACATAACGGAAAAAGACGTAGCCGCCCGGGCGGATGCCCTGGTGGGCCATGGGGACTATCATTTTACGGATAGCTTCGGCTATACCCCCCGTACCAAAAAGATCTTGGAGTTGAGCCTGTATGAGGCCAAGTCCCTGAAAAATAACTACATCGGCACCGAGCACATCCTGCTGGCCATCCTGCGGGAGCGGGACTGCGTGGCCGTGCGCATTTTGGATGACCTGGGCTGTGATTTCAGCCTGCTGCGGCAAATGCTTTCCGGCACCACCGCCCAGCCTAAGGGCGCGGGCCACGATGCCGGCGACCCGGATACCCCGGTGCTGAACCAATACGGCAAAGACCTGACCCGCCTGGCCCGGGAAGGGGAGCTGGACCCGGTGATTGGCCGGGAAAACGAGATCCAGCGGATCATCCAGATCCTGTCCCGCCGCACGAAAAACAACCCGGTGCTCATCGGCGACCCCGGCGTGGGCAAAAGCGCCATTATCGAGGGCCTGGCCCAGCGGATCGCCAGCGGCAACATTCCGGAGCTGCTGAAGAACAAGCGGGTGGTCACCCTGGATCTTGGGGGAATGCTGGCGGGTACCAAATACCGGGGCGAATTTGAGGAGCGGATCAAAAACGCCATTGACGAGCTGAAAAAGAGCGGCCGCACCATCCTGTTCATTGACGAGCTGCACACCATCGTAGGCGCGGGGGCTTCGGAGGGGAGCATCGACGCCTCCAACATTCTCAAGCCCGCCCTAGCCCGGGGGGAGATCCAGGTGGTGGGGGCCACCACCCTGGATGAATACCGGCGCTACATCGAAAAGGACGCGGCCTTGGAGCGCCGCTTCCAGCCGGTGACCGTCGGGGAGCCCAGCCGGGAGGAGGCGGTCCAGATCCTCTTTGGCCTGCGGGACCGGTATGAAGCCCACCATAAGGCCACCATCACCGACGAGGCTATCCGAGCCGCTGTGGAGCTTTCGGACCGGTATATTTCCGACCGGTACCTGCCGGATAAGGCCATCGACCTGATGGACGAAGCCGCCAGCCGGGTTCGGTTGGCCACCTATATTTCCCCGCCGGATATGAAGGCCCTGGAGGATAAGCTTAACGCACTGCTCCAGGAAAAGGAAGAGGCGGTCAACAACCAAAACTTTGAACGGGCAGCCGCCATACGGGATGCAGAACATACCCTGCGCAAGCAGATGCAGGATAAAAAGGAAGAATGGGAACGGAGCCGGGAAAACAGCCAATGCACCGTAACGGAAAACGACATTGCGGAAGTGGTCAACGCCTGGACAGGCATTCCGGTAAAGCAGCTTACAGAGGACGAGAGCGAAAAGCTGCTGCACCTGGAGGAAGCCCTTCATAAGCGGGTAGTGGGCCAGGAGGAAGCCATCAGCGCCGTATCCAGGGCCATCCGCCGGGCAAGGGCCGGGCTTAAAGACCCCAAGCGGCCCATCGGCAGCTATATCTTCCTGGGGCCCACCGGCGTGGGCAAAACCGAGCTTTCCAAGGCCCTGGCGGAGGTCATGTTTGCGGATGAGGACGCCATGATCCGCCTGGATATGAGCGAATATATGGAGCCCCACAGCGTCAGCAAGCTGATGGGTTCCCCGCCGGGGTATGTGGGCTATGACGATGGCGGCCAATTGACCGAACGGGTCCGGCGCAAACCCTATTGCGTTATTTTGCTGGATGAGATCGAAAAGGCCCATCCGGATGTATTCAACACCTTGTTGCAGGTGCTGGAGGACGGCCGGCTTACGGACTCCAAGGGTCGAACGGTGGATTTTCGCAATACCATCATCATCATGACCTCCAACGTGGGGGCCAACCGGGTAGGCAAAGCCCGGGCCATTGGCTTTGGGGCGGAATCCCCCGCCCTCACCTATGAGCGGATGCGGGAAGGAATGCTGGAGGAACTCAAACGCACCTTCCGGCCGGAATTCCTCAACCGGGTGGATGAGATCATCATCTTCCATCAGCTGGAGCAGGATCAAACCCTGCAAATCGTAAACATGATGCTCCGGGGCGTGGTGGAACGGCTGCGGGAGCGGAGCATCGACCTGACGATTTCCCCAGAGGCGGCCGCCCACCTTGCCAGCGATGGCTTTGACCCAGTGTATGGGGCGCGGCCTTTGCGCCGGGCCATTCAACACCAGGTGGAAGATAGCCTAAGCGAAGAGGTACTTTCCGGCCGGATCCGTCTAGGCGACCGGGTGGAATGCTATTTGGACGACGGAAAATTGGCCTTCCGTAAGGTAAGTGAATAGAATATTCCCCATCGGGCGTACCTATCTTGGTGCGCCCGATTTAATTGTATAAGAAAACCACTCGCTGGGCGAGTGGTTCAAAAGAAGCCTAGTGGCGATGATGTAGACAGAAAAACTCCCT
>UQRU01000005.1 GCA_900543475.1 uncultured Eubacteriales bacterium | reverse complement strand
CTGGCCGCGCCGTAGGCGCAAGGGAGCTATGAAAACCTCGAAAAAGTGGCGCAAGCCACTTTTTCGACAGCCTGAAATAACTATAATCCATACGAAGAAAGCGATATTCCCCAATTTAGAGATGAGAAAGTGAATTGGTTTTGAGCCTTGCAAATATAAGTTAAACCTTAAAAATTAAATATTGTTTACATAGCCGATTGGTATAAAAACCAGTCGGCTTTTTTGCGTTCTGGGGAACTTTACATAGCCGCCCTGACAAAGCGGCTAAATCTAAAAGAAAGGAGGACGCACCTATGTCAAATTGCAAAGCGATTGCTCTGACCAATCAAAAAGGCGGTGTGGGCAAAACAACCACAGCAGTCAATCTGGGTGTCAGTCTGGCAAAGCAAGGAAAGAAAGTCCTGTTGATTGATGCGGATGCACAGGCCAACTTATGTATTTGATGTGCCTTACAGCGTGATACAGAATATGCTACAAGAAAATTGTGGTGGAAGGAGGTATGAGATTATAAAAGGGAAATCAACTTCTGAAGCAACATAAACTGAATGAGAGTTATCTTTATGACTTAGGAGGACAATCCAACATGGGTTGTCCTCTTTCTTTCAGGCTTTTATTTACATACTGTTCTTGAGAACTTCCAGAGCAGAACAGGAAAGCCGTCCTAACACCAGAAGGGATGCATTCACACAGTAGCGGTTTATTTTTACCATTGAGCATTTTCCCAAACTCGAACTTCGTGCTAATCACATGCAAATTGGAAGGTCTAAAATGTCTTAAAATTAGCAGAAATACCGAGGTACAGGATAACATCCTGATGCCGTGAAAACCCAGTAAATACGGGGATTATTTAAACTTAGAAGGTAGCTGATTGACCTTTAGGAGTGCTTCTCCTAAGCGGCAGGCCGGGCGTTCGAACCGCCCCGGGGACGCCAAAACCGCCGATTCCCTTTCGGGTTTTCGGCGGTTTTCTTTTTGTCGTCATTCTATTATGGCGGCTGTGGCTATCGCCATTTCCGCAACATTGCGGTACCTTTTCCCACGGGCCAAGGGCGGTATTCGGCTGCTTTTCCCAGCTGCCTTGCCCACCTTAAGGTAGCTGTTCCGGGAAGAGGGCCTGATCCATATGATGCAGGATGCTGTCCATCAGATATTGCAAGGCAAGCTGTTTGCCCTCCTCCGTAAGCCCTGGCGCCGGACGGGGCATAGCCGCGTGAAGGATGGAGGTATCCGGGCTTTGCTCCGTCACCGCAAAGGCGTATCCGCTGGTTTTCCCCAGGACTTTCACCTTGGCCTGGATGTCCCCCACCATGGACCGGGCATATTCTGCGCCCATGGTGTCCAATACGTCGAATACCGCGTAGACCGCCAAGCGGCGCGGACAGTTCAGATTCATTTTAAGCCCCGGCATGATGCTGCTCCTTTCTTCCGGAAACGGGGCGCCCTTTCCGCTTCTTTCAGGCGGACGGGCCAGGATGGTCCGTCCTGTCCCCGCTATCCCTCCCAGGGCCGGACGCTGGCAAGGGCCTGCTGATATAGGGCCAATACCGCAGTCTCCGTGGAATCGTCATACATACAGCCCACCATATAACACGCCTCGTCTATCATGGCGGAGGCATAGGAGAAGGTGTAATCCTGCACCACGTAGTCCTGGCACAGCCATTCCAGCCCGCCTAGCTCCAGGGTGTATCGGTCGCTGGCTTCACAATCCAGCATCTGGGCCAGCGAAAGGGTGAAATCCAGCATCTCCTCCGGCGTTTCCGCCCCATAATGGGCGGCCGCGCCGATCTCCACGTTGCCCGCGCCCTCCACGCTGAGATTGCCCGAGCCCGCTTTTTCCGCTTCGTCGGAGGGATACAGATACAGCGCGTAGACGTTGCCGATATCCAGCTCCATGGACATGTCGTATACCCGGCCCTGGGTGATGGCATCGTCCACGATCACCTTGACGCCGCTGTCCTCCCCGTACCACATGGCATAGGTGGTTTCCGCAGGGCCGTTGCACCGGAAGGAATCCATGATGTTACCCACTTCCTCGGCGCCCGCCTCGTCATCCGCCCGCCAAGCGCCCAGCAGCAGATAGCAGCCATAGCCAAGCTGGCCGTCGGTGGCCACCACGCTAACGTTCAGGGCCGTCCCGCTGGCGTCCGTGGCTTCAAACACCAGCAAAAAGGCGTCCTGTCCGTTGACCTGGGTGGTGGTGGTACCCAGCACCTCGTAGTTTTGGATATTACCCATCTGCTGGATGATCTGCTCCACCAGCAAGGTCTGATTGGCCTCCACGTCCGCCAGGGTGTAGATGGGCACCCCGATGTTCCACATAAAGCTGCATTCCACAGCCCGGTTGTTCTGCTGATCCACAAAGCTAAAGCCGTCCGCGCTGGGGGTATAGGTATCCGGCAGGGTCAGGCTGGCGTTCAATGCGCCCAGGTCCCGCTGGACATAATTTGCCGCCGCAGTCTCCGCCTCCGGGATCGAAGGGACTATGGTGGGCTGTACGGCGGGGGACTCCGCCGCCTGCTGCAGGGTGGTCCCGTCGACGGGCAGGCCGCCGCTGCGCACCGTCCCGTAGTCCTTATCCCGCCCGGAAAGGGCCAGGGGCAGGATGATGCAAAGGGCGACTACCAAAACCAGACAGCCTCCGGATATCCATGCCGCCACAGGATTGGATTTCAAGTACGCCCAGAGCCTGGCAATGCCGCCGGGCATAGCGGGAGCCGGCCGGCCCCCGCCCGGATATACGGTTTGGCTTCGGGCCGCTTGGGTGCGCTCGCTCACCCCTGCCGCCACCCGTTCCTGCACGCTGGGGCGGCCGCTAAGGGCTTGTATAAAGGCTTCCATATTGGCGAACCGGTCCGCCGCGTGGACGGCCATGGCCTTTCCCAAGGCCTGCTCCACATATTTGGGCACATGGACGCCCAGCTCGCTGGGCAGCTTCAAGGTATCCTGCCGCAGCCGCTCCACGGAATCCGGCGGCATCGTCCCGGTGATGCAGCGATATAGGGTGGCGCCCATGGCGTATACGTCCGTCCAGGGGCCCTGGTTGCCGTGGGTGGAATACTGCTCCTCCGGAGCATAGCCGTGTTTGAGGATTACCGAAACGCTCTTTTCATCCCCCAGGGCAAAGCGGGCTGCGCCGAAATCCAGCAGCCGGCTCTCCCCCCGGGTGGTGATGAAAATATTGTCCGGGCTAATGTCCCGGTGCAGCAGGTTCATGGCGTGCACCTGGGCAAGGGCTTCCATGATGGGCTGTAATATGGTAAGGGCTTGGGTATAGGGGATCTTGCCCCCCTGGGCTTCCAGATAGGCCTTCAGGCTCATACCGTCTACATATTCCATGACAAAGTAGGCGGTGTTGTTCTCCTTGAAATAATTTTGTACCGATACGATGTTTGGGGTATTCTGAAGCTTCGCCAGGATCCTGGCCTCGTCCAGAAACCGCTCCATGCCATATCGGTAATCCTGCTCCGACAGGCCGCTGAGGGTAACGCCGTACCGGTCCGCGTGACGGGTGGCAATGGAGGAAGGCATATATTCCTTGATGGCCACCCGGATCTGTAGCGTCAGGTCATAGCCCAGGTAGGTGATGCCGAAGCCACCCATACCCAGCACCTTGCCAGTCATATAGCGGCCGTTCAGTATGGTGCCCAGGGGCAGCGCCAAATAGGGCTGCGTGGCCTGGGCGTCAAACCCGCAATGGGGACAGATGGACCCCTCTCCCTTTTCCTGAAAGCAACCGTAACAGATTTTGTCCGGATTCATTGGGCCTCCTCCTTTATTTCCGCCAGCGCATATAGGCTGGGATCGATTTGCCGCATCCGCTCCACATGGCGCAGGACCAGCCCTTGCAGCCATTGCTTCCCATCGGCGGCCTTAATAAACTCCACCTGGATCTCCACAGGGGCGATGCAAAAATCCCCTGCATACACCAGCAGACCTTCCCCCTTTTGGAGCGGTGGGATATCCGGCATCCTGCGCCAACTTCCGTCTGGGGATAGATGGTATATGGCCGCCGGGACGATCCCTTCGGCCCTATCCAAAGCCGGCTGGAGCGTCCCATTCTTCAGACAATATCCCTCCATGGAGATCACTCCTTGGCCACCACGAACCGGTTGGCATTGTCGCACAGGTAGAAGGTATCCCCTGGGAACAGCTTTTCCGTCACATTGGCCGTGAGCTTTTTGCCGTTGCCAAGATAGGTGCCATAGGAGGAGTCAAGGTCCGTAATGAGGAAACATTCCCCATTGGGATCGTAGGCCACCTGACAATGCCGCCCGCTTATGCCCGGCGTATTCTTTTCGAATACGATGTTGCAGCTTGTAGGATCGCGGCCGATGACCACCTTCCCTCCTGTCAGATCGAAGCTCTGGCCTGCATACTTGCCGGTGACGCCCCGAAGTACCGCCCGTCTGCCCATGGGGCCCTGGCCTTTGGCGGGTTTATGGCTTTGGCCGCCCCCCGCGTTCGCTGGGGCAAAGGCGCGGGTCTTTCCACCCAGGAGCAGGAATGCGCCGGCCGCCAGGGCCAGCGCCCCCAAGGGCAGGAACACATACCCCATCCACCGGGGGGCCCAGGCAAGGCCCGTATTGGCGACAGCGTATTCCAGCCGCTCGTTATCCAGTATGCGGATGAGCTCATTGGCGATGATGGCGTAGTTCACCCCTTCGGAGGTACCTTCGGCGCTCTGGATGCCGGCGGAGTTGATGCCCAGCAGGAAGCCGTTTTTATCCACCAGCGGGCCGCCGGAATTGCCGCTGTTGATGTATACGTCCATCTGGAAGGCTTCATAGCTGCTGCCGGTGGGCTTGTTGCGCTTGCTGATAATGCCCTGGGTCAGGGTGATGTCGTCCGGGCTGAAGGTGCTATACTGCTGATACATGGAGGATATCCCCGGATAGCCCAGGGCCCAAGCCGCCTCGCCGATGTCCACGGTTTCGGAAGGGCGCAGCTGCAAGGGGATACGCTTTTCCGTGGGGGTGGGCAGCCGCAAGATGGCGATATCCTTTTCCTGGGGGGCGGAATAATATACCACCTCCGGTATGACGAAATCGTTCTCCGCCGCGTTGAATACCACCTGGAGCTGCCCCTGGACATTGGTATAAAGCTGGGGATAGGTATACGCCTGCTCCACCACATGACCGTTGGTCACAATGTATTCCACCGGTTTGCCCGGCTTACCTATGGCCCAGCCGGTGCCCCAGCCCATGGAGGTGTTCCCCTGATCGTCCGCCACCGTGGCCGCAACCAGCACCACGCTATTTCGGGCGTCATAGGGCTGCATGGCGCCGCCCCCCAGCAGCCCCAGAACCCCCAGCACTAGGGCGATCAACCCCAGCGCCAGCAATAGGATCGCCACGATCCGTTTTGAAGATGTTTTTGTCGCTTCCATTTAGATCTCTTCTCCTTCCCCATGATATCGCAAAATGATGGCCGTATAATTATCCTGGCCGGCCAGGCCCGCCGCCAGGATCGCTTCCTCCAGCCTGTCGCACGCCTCTTGGGGCGGCAATGTCAAGGCCTCCCTTAGCTGCTTTCTGGTAAGGGTATCGCTCACCCCGTCGGAACATAGCAGCAGGGTATCCTCTGGTTCCAGCGCCAGGGGGATGCGGGTATATCGGCACGTTACCGCTTCTTTGCCGATATACTCCGTCAGGGCCCCAGCCTGGGGGTCCAGGAATGCCGCCTCCAGGGAGGTCCCCCCTTCCAGCGCCTGCAGGGCCAGCTCGTATCTATATTCCTGGGGGATGTGCAGGGCGTAAAGCTCCCCCTGACGCAGCAGGAACAGGTCGCTGTCCCCGACGCACCAGAACCAGAGCCGTCCTCCCCGGAGCAGGGCCGCCACCAGGGTGGTCCCCCCCTGGCCTCGGAACCCGTCGTATATCCGGCGGCTTTGCTGCCCGATCCACTGGTATGTCTGCCCGTCATCCGTCCAGGGGAAAGCCCCCAGCAGCCCGGCCACGGTCTCCGCCGCAATGGCGCCCCCCGCCGCCATGCCCCCCATGCCGTCGCACAGAACGGCCAACAGGCCGTTTTCCTTATACCGATCCAACGGGGACATGCCGAAGGCGTCCTGCTGCTCGGCCCGCATCCCCATCCCCTGCAGGTTGGCAAGCTCCAGGGCCGGCTGCTTCTTCGGTTCCCGCGTAACAGGCTCCGGAGGCTTGTGCCGCCGCCTTGCCCGCCGTCCCAGAAACGCCCCGATCAGGATAGCGGCCAATAGTACCAACCCGGCGCCAAGGGCCATCCAAAGGCGAATGCCCCCTTCCGAAGACAACGGGTGGTTCAGCCAGGCAAGTATGCGCTCCATGGACTATTCCTCTGCCCATTCCGTCCACTGGAACTTCTCCCCGCACAGGGGCAGAAACACCAGCTTGCTCTTTCCCACCTCGATCACGTCATAGGCGCGCAAGGGCCGCGCCCCCTCCACCGGCTCGTCGTTGCAATAGGTGATACCCCGGCCTTGGCCGGGAGACACGGAAAAGTGGTTATGCTTGGCGTCGTAGGAGACCAGGGCGTGGCCCTCCCGGGAGACCGTATCGTCGTCCGCCAGGGATACGTCCATGGCCGCAGCCCTACCGATGAAGTTCCTGCCCGCCACCAGCTTGAAATCCGCGCCCCGATGGGGCCCGCTGACGCAGATGAGAAACCCCACCGCCGGGTCTATGCCGATCTTTTTCTGGATGATGCCCACGGTTTTGCCCCGATCCGCCTCTGGCACGCCACCCGGCATGGCGGCTACCGTCTTATCCACCGCCCCTGCGGCCACGGTCCTGCCCACGCCTGCCCCTTCCTGGCAATAGGGGCAGCTCTCGAATCGGTTTTCATCGTAAAAATGGCCGTTGTCACATTGCTTCATATCCTGTTCCTCCTTAAGAATCCTCACATGTTAAGACAGGCTGTTTCCTTTTCCCAGATATGCAGGCGCCGCGTCCAAGCGCGATCCCCTTCTATATGGTATACGCTACACCCAGGGGCCGCGTTTGTATATGCCGCACCAACGCCAACATAAAAAAACGGCCTGGCGCAGATGCGCCAAACCGTCAAATGGGGGTGGGAAAGGCTTTTCCCTCAAAAAAACAGGCGGCAGAACTCCATGGGAACAGCGGGTCAAGGCTTCCCCTGTTCTTCCACAAAGAGCTGATACAGCCCCATACGGGATCTGACCCCGATCTTTTCATAGATGGCTGTAATGTGCCGTTGGCAAGTGCGCCGGGAGATGTACAGGCCCTCCGCGATCTGCTGGATACTCTCCTCGGTGCTGATCAAGCGGGCAAATACCTCCTGTTCCCTGGGGGTAAGGCGATATTTCTCAGAAAAGGCGATTTGATGGGCTTCCCGGGAGGCAGGCTTATGGGCCTGACCTTCCGGCAGCGGCCGATGCTGGCTGCCGTCCGGCAAAGCCCAGACCACCGGAAGCAGCGCCGCCACCAGCAGGCAACTAAGGGCCGTCATCCCCAAGGACCCAAAGCGGGCAAACAGAAGGGGGATAGGCGTCACCACGATAGCGGTCGTCAAGCTACGCACTGCACGCCCCATGGAGGCCCACAGGGCCGGGTCCTTAGTATCCGGGGCAAAGGCCAGGAAGGAAACGGTAAAGAAGATCACATAAAACCCGCTGCAAAAATACATCAAGGCCATATTGCTATGATACAGGGCGTTCCCCAGGAGGGCGGGGAGCAGGATGGTGAACAGCTGCATGAACAGGGTGCTGATGGGCAAGAGCCTGCGCTGCTTCCTATCCGCCACGAAGCCTGCCAAGATCAGCCCCAGGCAATAAAACAGCCGCACAGGCCCAAAGAGCGCCACCTGGCCGCTGGCGTGCATACTGACCACGACGCCGTCGTTGAGGCTGAGCAGGATGGTGAGCAGCGCAGTCGCCACGATCAGGCAGGCGGCATGGCGGCGGTTGGTCTCAGGCCGGGAGGCGTTGGGGGTCCCAAGCTGCTCCATGGGCCGGTTGGGGAAAAACACCAGCAGGCCGATGCTCAGGCCGATGCTCACCATAAAGGGGACGGTCATATCCTGTGCCAGACTTTGCACCAGATATTGCAATAAAACCCCTGCTGCCGCGGAAATGCCCACTGCCCGGCCCATGGTGTCCCGGCCGGCAAAGGCCATACTCAGGGCATGATGCACGGCGCCGCCCATATAGCCGAAGGAAAGCAGCATAAGGAAGGAGGCGGCCAACAGCCAGCCGGGCTCGTGCAGCAGCGCTACCCCCGCCCCGCAGGCCACGGCTGTCCCCCCTGCCGCCGCCAACCAAGCCTGCCTGGCAACAGGGGTATTCCACCGCTTTTGCACCAGGCCGAAGGATAGGCAACCCAAGCCTGTGCAGGCGATGCCACCAGCGTAGACCATATTCACCATCTGGGGCGTGAAAAATCGGGCGGCCTGATCGTTGACCATGGTCTCCCCCAGCATAAAGGCGAAAAAAAACACGCCGAACTGAACGGCTCCCATAAATCGTATATGCGATGGAGTATCCATATGGATATGTTCTATGTTTCTCACCCTTTTCCCTAGCCAGCATCAGCCCAGGCTCCACGTCCGCCGGAAAGAAGGCGCAACCCAGGTTTCTATTATTATACTATATTACAACCCTTTCAAAAAGTATTTCACACATTTTAAAGCCACCCATCCCTGGGCTAACGCGTCCCTTCTGCCAGGGAACATATAAGCCACTATAATAGGGCGGCTCCCCTGGAAGATCCGCCAACGCCGCGTCAGAATAGACGGGCCCATATTTCCTACCTCCTGCACCGTTTCGAGCACAGTAGCTGCTATAATTCTTTCTAGGGGCCTCCTTCGTCTGCAATATATAAAGCGAGCCTCATATTCCATGGAAGCTGAAAGCCTTCTTCCGCGCTGCTTGCTTGCCTGCGCCCGAAATGGGCTACAGCAATGCCTTCAAAGCGGGAAACATTGCAGTTTGTAAAGAGAGGATCGCCAATCGGCGCCATGGAAATCGGAAGTAGTGCAAAGAGGAAAAGCTGTACTATAATCACCTGCTCCTGGATGCGCAGAAATAATTTGCGTGAAAAGCGGCCTGATATCTGCGCAGGTCAAACGTCATCTGGAAGAAGTCGGGGCTTTCCTGGCACCAAAGAACGGCAACCCGTATACGGCGCTGCATACCACAAATCATAAGAGAGCAGTTCGGCTGCAATGCATCATCACCAAGCAGAAAGTGGGGATTGCCGGTTAAAAGGGGGATTGGGTAAAAGGAGCTGGTTTAAGCAAGAATTATATTACTGGTATGGGCAGATTATGGGAAAGGCAATGAAACCAAAACGAAGATTCGCCTTAACTGGAATCGAAGACCGCCTCGATCGTATGCTGCCTCATACAGCAGAGCAAACTCCTCAACACAAAGGCCGGGGCGCAGACAAACCTGCGCCCAGGCCTTTATACGGGTTTACGAGGTCATTCCGCCCGCTTTTGCAAGCTAATCTCATTTCGGCCGTCCTGGTACCGATAGGACACGGTATCCATGCTGCGCTGGATAAAAGCTAGGGCATCTTGCTGTACGCCGGTCTGTTCCAGCAGGGGATTTGCCTGCGGGCCGGCGTATAGGATCGTCACCGTGACCTGCTGGCCGTCGGGGGTTTCATCCACCGCACAGCGAACCACGATCTCACCACGGCCGCCTGTGTTGCGCACCGCCATGGAGAAAGCCTCCTCGGTGGCCACGCTCATTTTCGCATAGAAGGCGCCGCCTAAACCATTTTCCTCCAGCTGCCGGCGTAGGAACCGTTGGGCCTGGGGGAAGCCATCCTCTCTGGCCCGCACGGATATTTCGGCCCGGGCCCGATCTCCCTTATGATAGGCCAACGCCAAAACCGTCACGTCATCCTGATGATATGGCGCTTCCTCGTAAGCGGATACATCGTCGCAAATTACGTTTACCAACGTCTTGAGATCGTTTAGCTTGCTCCGCCGGGCATTAAGGTCCTTACGCAGCTTTTCTTTCCCAAATTCCTGCCCCTGGGGGTTCTGGGCCTCAAATACTCCATTGGAGCATAGCACCAGCCTATCCCCCTGCCGGAAGGTAAGTTCCATCTTCCGGTAACGCACGTTCTCCGTTTCGGCCAAGGCCCCCATTTGTTGCCCTTCCAAATAGGCAAACGGGCGGTCTTTTCGCATATACAAAGGCGCTGCCTGGCCTGCATTTACATAGCTGAAATTCCCGTTCCGGGTATCCAATACGCCCACAAATGCCTGCACTACCACCCCGGGGGTCTTGCTCTCAAACAGCCGGGTATTGATCACGCTCATGGCTTCTTCAATGTCCATACCCGTCATCATCTGGTTCTTGATAATGGTCTTTGCCACCACCATGAACAGCGCAGCCGGAATTCCTTTGCCGGATACGCCGCCTGTTACCACCCCCAGATGGTTCTGGTCGATCAGGAAGAAATCATAAAAGTCTCCGCCTACCACTTTTGCAGGCTGTAGCTGGGCATAGATATCGAACTCATCCCGGTTGGGGAAGGCGGGGAATGCACGGGGCAACAGGGAGATCTGAATGTCCGTAGCAAGGCTTAGCTCCGTGGCGATCCGCTCCTTATCCGCCGCCACCGCCGCCAGGTTCTTGGTATAGTTATCAATGTCCTTGGCCATCTTGCCAAAGGCCTCTGACAGGGATTGCATTTCATCCCCGGTCTGGATCGCATCGCTGGGATAAGCCAGGCTTTCCCCGCTGGCAAACTCCAGCACGTTCCGGGTAAGCTGTGCCATAGGCTGGGCGACCATGCGCCGGTTCATGGCGATGAGCACTACGCCGCCTGCTAAAATGATGATACAGCAGATTAGGATCAGATTGAGTACGTATGAGCGCAGTTTGCTAAGCACCATGTACAGGGAAAGGTCCGCCTCCACATAGGCTGCCACATTCCCCTGGCTATCCAACACAGGCGCCCAGGCCATAACCCCCGCCCCATAGGCTGGGTTATATGCAATGAGCTTTTCCGTGGAAGCCTTCTTTGCCTCCACGTCCGGCAGCAGGTTTTCCAGCTCTGCTTCCTGGTATTCGTAGATATCCCCCATTTGCGAAATGTTTTCCGGATCATCCGTGGGGATCTGCGCTTCCAAAATGTATGTAAAGCTGGTTTCATCCGGCTTGAAGATATATAGGTATAGGACGTTTTGCTCCTGCTTGATATTGTTGAATATGGTACGTAGGGATTCGTAATAGTCGTCGATTTCCCCGGTTTCCAGGTAGGTACCGATTTTATCCCCATCCACGAAGGTCGCGGCTAAAGCAGCGGTCTCCTGGGCCTTTTGGGAATAAAAATCCGTATACTCCCGCCAGGATACCAGATAGCTAAATACCCCGATGGCGATACAGAGTATCAGCGAAAACAGGGTCACCAGTACCGCTAGCTTCATGCCAATGGTTTTAAATCGTTTTTTCATATACCTACCCTTTTCATTCCGTTTTCGGTTACCGATCCACCAGCGGGATCATACCCACGGTCGCGCCGCAACGGCAAGGACCATCCCCGCAATCTGGGCAAGTCATCCCATGGGCATATAAATCCTTATAAAAATCTGGCATATCCTCTATCCAACTGAATTCTCCCAGGTATTTCATGATGCCTCCTGCGGGTAGATCCCCTAAATTTAGCGGATTCCACATTTCTACCAGCAGGTTTTCCACCCCTTCTTGGATCAGGGCCACCCGCAATTGCTTCGTCAGCTCCCGGGCTACCCCATACCCCCGATACTCGGGCAGCACCACCAGGATATCTCCCGAATAAAGCTTTGTTCCGCCCCAGCGGCTCTCCACAAAGGCTTCCAGCTCCGGATGGTCATAGGTAAAACAAATCCCCGGCAAGCAAGAAAACACGCCTACAAACCGGTCTCCCTGTGCTTTATCTACACATTTTACACCAATATATCCATCCTCTGCAATTGCTTTACGCAGATGTTCGGTGCTGGAATCGCCGCCGTTTAGATACTCGTCATACAGGGCGATCATAATGGGCAAGTCCGCCTTGGTCACCCGTTGATATTCTAGCTCCACATTCCGTTCCTTCATGGTTTTCTTTTCTCCCCCGTCCTTTGCCTAATCAAGAATCTTTTTTCTTACCGTTACAAGCTAAGAACAGCAACAGCAAGGCTAACATTGCGCCGCCTATGAGCCCTAGGCCGGAACGGTATCCCAGCATCATCGCAAGGCCGTATATCATCGGCCCGATGGTTTGGCCGATATTTTCAAACAGGGAATAAATTCCCATGGCCCGTCCGCCGCCATAATGCTCCACGCTGGGCAGCTCGGAATAGTAGGTGGACTGGGCCGCATAGCCAAAGGAAATGGCCACGGAAAGCAGCAGGACGCCCACAATGGTGGTGGCCAGGGTGGGGATCGCCACATAGAGCAAGGGGGCCGCAATGATCAAGGCGCTGGCCAAGGTCACCGTCCACTTGCCGCCCAGTCGGGCGATCAGCTTGCCGGTGAGCTGGGGCCCTGCGTAAATCACCAACAGGCCGCAGATCAAATACAACCGGCCGATCATGGTCTCGCTCATACCCAGCTCCGCCGCGTAGATGGGGAAGAAGTACTCCCGGAAGGATAGCCCCATTAAGAAGGGCAGCAGCATCAGCAGCAGGAAGGTAATGACCTGCCGGTTGAACAGGAAGCGGAAGAAGCCCACTTCTTCTTTGACCTTAGCCACAGCCACTTCTTTGTAATCCCGGCCGGAGAAGCTAAGCGCCAAGCCGATGAGCAGGATGGCCGCGCCCGCGAAATAGACCATAGAGTAATGGCCAAAGGACAGGATGATGGAGCCTACGCCGGCGCCGGCGGTAACCCCTGCCAGGGTGCCCGCGCTGATGTCCGTAAAGGCCTTGGCGCTTTCCGCCTCATCCTCGCCCCGGGCTGCAATGGCGTTCAAGCTGACGATGATCAGCCCTAGGCCCATACCGATAACGGCCTTGCCTCCCAACAGGGAGAAATAGGTGCCCCCAGCCCCGCACAGGAGGCAGCCGGTGATCTCCAGCAGGAACCCGCCCACCAGGGTCTTTTTCACGCCCGCCTTGCGGCTGAGCCCGCCGCCCAGGAAAGCCATTACGGCGGCTGCAAACACCTGGGCCGAAAGGGGTAGGGCTGCGCCTACGCTCTGGGGGATGCCCAGGATGGGGGTATACAGCTGGTTGGCCAGGATGGACACAAAGGCATCCTGCATGCAATCCACCAGATATGCCAGGAAGATCAGCAGCCGCAGGGGGAACTGGGCCGCCAGCCCCGGCAGGGCCAGGTTCTTGCGCTTGCGCTCCCGATGCTCCGCATAGAAGATGATCTCCACGATGATCATCAGCAGCACCACCGCCATGGATAGGATGGTTAGGGCCACCTCTTTCACCAATTCCTGGATCTGGGAATCCAGATCGTCCAAATTGGTGCCCACCTCCATAATGGCCATGGGCTCTCCGGCCGCATTTCGGATGGGCTTGAGCACAAAGGCCCAGGACCCATAGGAGCTTACATCGCCCCCAAACTCCACGCTCTCCCCGTCGGACAGCACCTCCGTATACCCTTCCTCCCCGTAGGCATACACCGGATACCGGGCGGGCAGGGTCTCCTCGAAGTCCATGATGGTATAGATGATCTCCCCATCCGTGCTGTAGATGGCGTAGTAATAATACATCCCGTTTTCATAGCCCATCCGGGTCAGGGCGTCCAGGGGCTCCTTTACCTGGTTGAAATCCGCCCCCTTGTAGTCCGCCAGGGAATCGATATTGGCCAGGGCCTCGGTATCGGTGTTTTCCACCAGAATGTCGCAAAACAGGTTCAGCTGCTCCATCACCGTGGCCTTTTGGTTGGATACCATCTGGGTGATGGTGATATACCCCACCAGGCAGCCCATGCAAAGGGAAACCCCCAGCACAATGGCCATCCGCTGGAACAATTCGCTCTTGGGCCTATGGAGCGCCGGCGCCAGGAGCAGGTACGCCACCGCCACCGCCAGCAGCCCGCCCAGGAACAGGGCGGCCCACAGGGCGCACCGCAGCAAGGGCTGGCTATAGGTCAGGGCGTCCACATAGGACGCCTCCCCATCCTCCAGCATGTAATAGCCCATATAGTCCGTGGTATAAAGCCGGCCCCCCGCGGTCTGCACCCCGTAGAGGATATCCGGCGCCTCCAGCACGATCTCCTCCCGGCCGGTTTCCAGGTCATAACACAGCACCGCGTTGGCCGCGATGTCCGAATAATAGATCCGTCCTTCCTCCGCGCACAGCATCCAGGAGGTACGGCCCTCGTCCAGCAGCACCTCCGTCGCGCCATCCGTTACCGTGCAAACCTGGCCCAGCCGGTTGGTGAAGATGGGCCGCAGGGTGCCGGGTTCCGCGTCCGCGTCGGAGATATATTGCCCGGGCAGGTCATAGCCGGCGCTTTGGAGCCGGCCGCTGGCCAGGTCCAGCTGGCATACCGCCAACCCGTTATCGGTTTTCCGGGTAAAGACCAGGGCCCCGTTCTCCTCCCGGAGGGAGAGGATGTTGCCGTATTGCAGGGGCGCTTCCTGCTCGATGGCTTCGTAATCGATCAGGTAGATGCAGGTGCCGTTTTCCCCGTCCGCGTCATAGCGGAAGATGCGCTCTTGGCTAATGCGGGTCCCCTGGCCGGCGTAGCGGGTATCCGCCACGTAGATGCTGCCGTCCGCCCCTTCCGCCACCAGGGAGGCGTAATAGGGCTCCGAATCGCCATCCGTCCCGCAGTCGATGCTGCGCAGGAGCTTGCCCTGCCCATCGGTGATGAGCACGGTCTTTTTCCCCTGGTCGATGATATACAGCCGGCCGCTTTCCCCAGGAAATACCCCCGATGGCCCGTCAAAGGCGTAGGCCGTGGAAAAGGGCGCATCGGTAAACAGCGGCCTAAAAACCCAGCACAGGGCGGCCAATAATAAACAGGCCGCCCCCAAGATCAGAGCCAACTTTTTTCGGGTATTATCCTGCATGAAAAACCTCCGGGCGGGGAAGCCCCGCCGCTGCTTTGCGATGATCCTTGGTTATTATAAGCATACATTCTATCCGTGTAATATGCAAATGCTTTTCTTGGCTTGCGCGGCGCCAAATGCCCATGGCGCCAGCGCCGCGTCCCGCATCCGGCAGTTTCCCAGCAGGGCGCCGTATCCATCGCCAAGGTTTAAGCCCTTACAGCATCCCGTTCCGCTGGAAGAAAGCCTGGAATATAGCGGCCATTTGCCGCTCCTGGGGCGATTGGTTCGCTGCTTTTTGGGGATCCAGCAAAGCGGCCAATACATCCGGCTGCATACTGCCCATGCCTTGGACGACGGTCATATACTTTTTGGAATCCTCTTCGCCTAGCCCCAGCTCATTGCGGGCTGCGCCAGAATCCGGCCCTAAGGAGCGTAGGATCATATCGTTCATGGCACGGTGACTGGCCTCCAGCTTACCGGCCGCCAGGCCGGCCTGGTTGGTCGGGCTATAGGTTCCCAGGGACTCATATAGGTTGCTGGAGGATTGCCGCAGCGCGTCCATGGCGTCGGGATCGCTCTCCAAAAAATTGAGATATTGCTGGGTCATCTGCACGGAACGGTCCTGTATGGCCGCAAGCCTGGCCGGATCTTTTCCCCGCAGATCTTTGTAACTATTGGCATCCGACATATCCGGTAAGCCGCCTATATTTTGGGATAGCGTCTGTAAAAATTGGATATTCGCACCTCTGCCGGCGCGTCTGAGCATTTCAAAATAGTTGGCGCGGGCGTCTCCCGGCGAACTATTCCGCAAGAAGACGAACCGGTTGCCATCCGAAACGTCCTTACCCTGCGAGTCGCTTGCAATCATCTGCTGGGCTTGCGGGAGAAGGGCGCCGAGGCTGGTTTGCATCAGGTTGGCATCATATGCGCCCTTCAACGGGATCATGGTGCTTCCAAAAGGCCTTGCCGGCTGCGCTGCGGGCTGGGGCGCCGCGGGCGCGGCTGTCGCCTGGCCATCGCCCCGCTTAAACAGGCCCGACACCTTGCCGCCCAGCCAGGAAGCCCCCTTTGCGATGCCCCGGCCGGCTGCCTTCAGACCCCGCCAGGCCAGATTCCCCGTAGTCATCATCGCCCGGGAAGACGCCAGGGCAACATCCTTGGCGATGCTGCCTGCCCTTTGCAGGAACTTGGGCATCATCTGCACCCCGCCCATGGGGGCGCTCACCGTGGACATGCCGCTTTCCACCGCCCCCTGCTGGGCCGTATGCACCAATTCGTGGGCGGCTACCATGGGATCAAACCCGCCCTCGCCAAAGTATACGTCCCGCCCTGTGGCATAAGCCCGGGCGCCCATGCTCTCCGCCTTTCCCACGGCGTCCGCGCCGGTATGGAAGCGCACATCCGAAAAGTCCGCGCCCATCTTTTCCCCCAGCTGGGCCTTGACCTCCGCCGGGGTCCGGCCCGTGATCCCCTCCGCCACGGCGTCCGCTTCCGCCTCAGCCGCCGGATTCTGCCGGCTCAAAAACCGAGCCATCCGCGCCTGCATCTGGGCATCTAGGGCATCTCCAAGTCCCGGCTGTTCCAGGCCGTAAGCCCCGCCCGCCGCCTGGGTGTTCGGCGCTTGTACGTCCATCTTTTCATAGCTGCCCGCTGGAATCTCCCGGGGCTTTTTTACCAATTGATACGCCATATTTTCCTCCTATGCCGCGTCTAGCCTTACTCCCATCAGCACAAATGTGCCCGTTCCTTGCTTTCCGCTCTCATCGCTTATTCTTCCAGCAGGTCTGCGTATTCCCGCAGTTCCTCCCGTACCACTACGATCTCGTTCTTGCGCATCTCGTTTACCGCCGCTGTAAGCACATGCCGCATGTGGATGGGGCAATCCTCCCCCGCCGCCATAAATGCGGCGCCCAACACGATGTTTTTGATATGTCCGCCGGACAGCTCGAACTTTTCCGCCACAAAGTCCCAATCCACCCCGTCCTCCACCGGCGCGTCCTTTGGCAGGGTACGCAAATAGATCTCCTTGCGCTGGGGCGGCTCCGGGAAGGGGAAATGCACCACATAGGTGATGCGCCGCATAAACGCCGCGTCGATGTTCTGCACCAGGTTGGTGGCCAGCACGCACACCCCGTCGTAATCCTCGATCTGCTGGAGCAGATAGGCCACCTCCACGTTGGCGTTCCGGTCGTGGGCGTCCTTTACGTCGCTCCGCTTGCCGAAGATGGCGTCGCACTCATCGAAGAACAGGATGCAGTTGGAATTGCGCGCCTCGTTGAACACGGCTTGCAGGTTCTTTTCCGTCTCGCCGATATACTTGCTGACGATCTGGGAGATGTTGATCTTATACATCTCCATATTCAGCTCCCGGGCGATCACCTGGGCGCACATGGTCTTGCCCGTGCCCGGCGCCCCTGCAAACAGGATGGACAAGCCTTTGCCATAGCCCAGCTTTTTTTCAAAGCCCCATTCCTGGTAGACCCGGTGCTGGTAGCGGATATGGTTGCAGGCCTGCTGCATCAGCCGCTTTTGGGATTGGGGCAGCACCACGTCCTCCCAGGTATAGCAGGGCTCCACCCGCCGGGCCAGTTTATCCAGCCTATGCACCACCTGCCGGTAGCAGCAAGCGTGTATGGTGCGGTTATCCAGGGGCTTATCCTGGATCCGGCCAAGGCCCGCCGCCTGCATGGCCGCCCCTTTGATCTGCCGGGGCACGAAGCGGAACTTGGCGGATAGTTCCTGGAGCTGCACCTGGGCTTCCATGGGGACCTGGGCAAAGTAATGGGTAAACAGGGCCAACCGTTCCGATTCTTTGGGGGCGGGGATGGAGAACTCCACCGTGGCAGGCCGCACCGGCCTGGGTATCCGCCGCTTGGACAGCAGGAACACCGGCTCCCGGCTGATATCGGCCTGGGCAATGGCCTCGGTCAGGGCCGGGGACGCGGGCTCCACCTCCCCCTCCGGCCCCGTGGTATCCAACCCGTGGAAGCATACATAGGCGTCCAATAGCCGGGCGGCCAAAACCGCCTCTTCCACCGCCTTGGGCCGGTGCTCCAAGGTCTCCATATCGGCAAATAGGCACTTGGCCTTTTGCCGGGCCATCAGATGCTGGATCTGGAACCGGCGTCCCGACCCTTCGGGACCGGTAATGGCGATGGCCTGAGGCCCGCCTGCCATGGCCCCATCCAGGGCTGCCGCCAGGTCCCGGCCGATCACCAGGGGATCCGCCGGGGTCTCCTCCGCCCCGTCGAAGATGCGGATGCCGTTGCCGGATTCCAGGCTGCCGGCGCTTAAAAAGGCCAGCACCATGGGCTTTAGCTGCAAATTTCCCTCCAGCAGGGCCTCCCGCTGGAACAGGGAATTGAACAGGCTCTCCCGGGCGAAGGCGGCGGTATAGGCCTCCACCGATTCCCCCAGGGGCAAATATAGCTGCACCGCCAATTGGACGGTGGGGAGCTTCTTGGTGATATCGTCCTGCAAATAGGCCAGCAGCCGCTCGTACTTGGTATCCAGCCGGGCCCCGTAGCACAGGGTGAGCACCCAGCGGGAAAAGGGGTCCAGCCCAAAGCGCTGGAATACCTTTAGCAGGGGGAAGGCATCCGGGGCCGTCAAGGCCAGCCGCCGTTCCAGCACGGCCTCCCCCACCCGGATCTGTTCCAGCTCCTCGGGGGCCAGCTTTTCCATCAGCCCGGTCTGGGCCGCCTTGGTCAGGTTATGCTCAAACTCCTCCCGGCTCACCACCAGCCCCAGCATATTCCGCATATCCCCCTGGGGCCCTAACCATTGATGGTATTTGTAGTAAAGATACAGCCGGTAATCTATCAGGGCGAAGGCGTCCTCCATCAGTTCCCATTGGTCCTGATAGGGCGCATCCAGCTTTCCGTAGGCCACCTGGCCTACCTCCAGGGTTTCCGCCTCCCGCTGGGGCGGGCTGCCGGGGGATTCCTTTTGCCGCTCCCCCTGGGGCTTCCGTTCCCACCACATATCAGGGAATGACCACCGTTGTGGCCATGGGGGAAACCACCTGGATCACCCCGCCATAGGCGCACATCAGCTTGCTGGTATTGTTCAGTGCGCTTTTGCCGCCGATCTGCACCGTAAGGGAGCCCGGCATCCAAGGGGCGGTCAGCACCGGGGAGCAGGGCTGCGGGGTCAGCACCCCGCCGGCGGCGGCGGTGGCTGCGGATACCGCCGGATTGGCCAGGCTGCTGCACATGCCGAAGGGCGGCAGCTTATTGTCCATCACCGTGGCCGCAGGCAGGCCGCAGGCCATCACCCGGCAGGCGGGCGCCACCGGCAGGTTCGCCGGCGCGGCGCCGAAGGAACATTGACATACAGCCGTATTGGCTGTTTGCATCGCCATAACTTACTCCTTTTCTTTGGGCTTTGGGCCCAACTCTACCTGATTGATCCCCTTATCCAGCTTCCATTCCGTCAGGTTCGCTTTATCGGGGTCCAGTATATAAGCCGGTACAGGCTCCCGGAAAAAGGCCAGGATCTGCCCTTTGTCATCCGTATGATATTCCTGGGCGGGATAAAAGGCCGCCCCCCGCTTATGGGAAAACTGCAAGGGGGTATCCAAGGCGGCGTGCCCGCCCTCTGCGCCGGAAATGGCTACCACTTCGCTGTTTTTTCCATCCACGATCAGATAATTTCCCGGGAAACGCCCCTCAGGCCCGCCCCGGAAATACAACTTGGCCTCCCGGCAGCCCGCCTCCGCCGTATCCTGGGCCAGCTTCAGATCCGCCATGGCGGCCTTGGCCGCTACCCATAGGGTGCGGTCCGCCACCGGTTTCCCCCGCTCCGTCAAGGTGGCGGAAAGCTGGGTCATCTGGCTGTAAAGGGGGTAATTGGGGGCCGGCTTTAATGTGACGTTTCGCTCCACATGGCCGGTTTCCGGGATCTCCAATAGGATCTTCTCATCCCGATACCGTCCGCCCCGCAACACTACCGTATGGGGCCCGGGGGCCAGGTTGGTGAAGATCAGGTAACCGCCTGGGCGGTAGCCCGGATGGCAAACCTGGCCGTCCAGGATACACCCCACGGCGTTTTGGGCCATAGGCTTGCCGGTAAACCCATCCCGCACAGCCAAAGCTGCGCTCAACCGTACGCGGATCATAGGTTGCCTCCTTCCCGGATGCCGGCCTTTTCGTCCAACGCGATGGCCACGTCGCCCACCCGGGCCACCCGGCGGGTGCGCTTGCTGTCGATAAGGATGCCTTCCAGCTTGCACACGATGGACAGCTTATAGGGCTTGGTGGTATTGTTCCAGATCTTGATCATCTGGTCGAAATTAGGCCGCTCCACGGAAATATGGATGGCCGCCCCGGTATCCAACAGGGACCCCTGCAAATACTTCCGGTCCAACACGGGCTGGTCCTTGAGCACCTGGAGCGCCGCCCCCAGCATCCGGTATTGATCCGCCTCCCGCAGCTGGGCGGGGGCCTTGGAGTGGGCGGTGATCAAAAAGCTCAGCTGAAAGCGGGAAGGGGCCATGCGCTGCATGTTCCGGGTCTGTTGCATATAGCCCGCCTGGGGCGCGGCCTGCTTATCCTCCTCAATGTGGAACAGATAAACCGTCAGCTGGTTGTTTTCGCTTTCATGGGGGGAACACAGGGATATCAGATCCCGCTTGCTGATGGGCTCTGGGGTCATATTCTCCCGCAAAAGCTCCACCAGGCCGTTCCCCGCCTCCACAAAGGCCGTATAGTCTGCCATCCGTCCTTCCCTCCTATCGGCTTAAGGCCGCCAGCCAATCATACTGGCTGGCCAGCATCCCATTGGTCAAGGTATTCAAGGCGTACATCTGCACCGCGCAGCCGTGAATGGCCGTATGCAGATCCACCGTTGCCTGGCTGTGGGCGCACAGGGCGTCGCAACGGGCGGTCTCATCCACCGTGCCCATGGCGTATCCCTCCAGGGCTTTTTCCATATCCCCTTTGGCGGTATTGTAATCCGTCTGGGCTTGCAGCAGCTCCTGCCAGGCCAGTTCCAGATCCATCAACCCCAGGGCGATGGCCTCCCGGTTTCCCGCCCCCTGTAACGCGTCCACATCCAAGGTGGCCGGGTCCACCAAAAACAGCGCCTCCGTCAAGTCATAATCCGCCAATGTCCCCGTCAGGGTACCCTTGGCTTCCAGCTGGATCTTCTCCATGGCCACCATGGCCCGGTTGGCGCTCAACTCCAGCTTGTTTACCTCCGCCGTCAGGGCGTCCACCGTCTCCTGGCTGCCTGTGCCCATGCTGCACTTTTCCTCCTCCGCCGTCAGCAGGGCCTTCTTCCAAGCCGCCTGTTCCTCCATGGCTTGCCGGGTCTCCCCCTGCAAATAATAATCCGCCATGGCGGTCAGCCCCGCTTCCAAAGAGGCTCCGGAGGTGGCGCCTAACAGCGCCGCCGGCGCCGCCGTGCCGTAATATTTGCAGCCCGGCGTTTCGCTGGCCGCGGATAGGGCGGCCGTTGCCCCGCTGCTGGCGGCAGCGGCGGACGTTTGGGTGGTTTCAGCGGCGCCGCCGCTTGTTTGCGCCTCTGTTTGGGAATCCCCTACGGCTTCCCCGGTGGCGCCCGCATCCTCCGTCAGCCCCAGCTTGCCCAGTAGGCTATCCATCCGGCCGGCGTTCCCCTCCTCCCCGGCGCTCCCTGACCCGGTCGCGCCCGGCAGGCTCTGGTTCACGATCCATTCCACCATCACCCATTCCGTTTCCCCGGGCTGGCTCCAGCCTACGAATACATAGTCCTCGTAATAATAGGCGGTCCGGTGATAGGTGCCGTTGGGATAGGGCACCCCGCCGGTAAACACGGCGGACTCATCCCGCTCCTGCTTGTCATAGCCCGCAGCCTGGGCCTCATATTCCGCCGGGGTATGCCAGGACATGGCCTCCGCAAAGGGGTCCGCATCCCGGTCATAGCCGTACACATAATATACCGTGGGGTCCGCCTCTTCGGTCTTGTAGGTGCAGAACAGGGTCACGCCCAGGGCTTTGTTGTTGATGGAGAACCCGTTGCGTTCCCCGGGGGTCTCCATCAGCTCCGCTTCCCCAAAGGCCGCCCGTACCTCGTCTCCGGTCTTGTTGAGTAGCGCTCCCAGATCCGGCACCCCATGGATCATATTGCCAACGTAAATGGATTCGCCGGTGCTGGCATACAGGGTGCCTTCCCCATGGGGCACCAGCCCTTCCACATAGCCCTCGTAATAGAGCTTGCCGCCCCAATGGATGGTCACCGCCCCCACCGGTTCCCCGGCCTCAAAGGTGCCGGTGAGCCGCAGGTCCTTGCGGATGTTCAGCACCCCGTCCCCGGAATACAGCCCTTGCAGGAACCCGCCCTGGTATAATAGGCTGCCGTCCTCATTGTAAAGGTTGCCCGTTTGGTCATACAGGCCGTCCAGGAAGCCGCCCTTATACTGCACCTGGCCGTTTTCATAGTACAGGGTGCCCTCGCCGTCGTATTTTCCCTGCAAATAGCTGCCCCGATGGAGGATCTCCCCATTGGGATAATAGGAGGTGCCCGTACCGTCGTATAGATCTGCGGCAAAGTCCCCCTTATAGCATACGATGCCATCTTCATAGGCGGTGCCGGTACCTTCCCGCAAGCCGCCTGCAAACTGACCTTCGTATAGGATCTCTCCGTCCTCATACAGGGTGCCCTTGCCTTCATAGACGCCGCCGGCAAAGTCGCCGGTATACACCAGCACCCCTTCTTCATAATAGCTGCCCTTGCCCTCGTACAATCCGTTTACAAAGGCGCCTTCATACTGGACCCGGCCCGCCTCGTCATAGGCTTTGCCCTGGCCCTGGATCATGCCGTCCTCCATTTTGCCCTGGAGCATGGGCATATCCTTTTCCTCGTCGTAGCACACGACCACCTTTCCGCTATAGGTGGCCACCGCCTCATCGTTCTGGTACAGCCGGGCGGTAAAGAACATCCGCACCAGCCAGGGCCAAATCACGAAATAAAACAGCAAACCAAAGGCGATCAATCCCAATACCAGCATGATCAGCAGGGACTTGGCCACGAACAATCGCTTGGTCTCAACAAAATCCTCCCGCTTGGTAGGTTTTTTCCCGGCCACCGCCACCGTAGACATCGCCTTTGGCACCAAGCGGACCGCCTGGCGGGACAGGCTGGTGACCCGGCGGATACGGGCCCGAAGCCCCACCACCTGCCGGGTAAGGAAGGCCCGGAAGGTACGGAACACCAATCCGCATGAATTTAGGAGTTGTTGAAAAAATCTTGCGATCACGTATGGATCCTCCCTGGAAAGATCATCCTGCCTGGGCCGAGGCCCTTTGGGGGATTATTACAGTAAATATTGTATCAACAGCACTGCAATGCCTGCAAGTATCGCCACCGCCACCACCCCGCCGATGATCCGGCGGGCCAAGCGTTTATAATAATCCGGCGCCACGCGGAGGGGCTGGACCGGGGAACGGCGCACATAGCCGTCCGGGGCCAGGATGGCCGGGTGCTCCTGCACATAGACCCCCGCCTTCGTCCGCCTGGCGTTGGCCGGCTTTTTCCGGGCCTGGTCCAGCTTTTTGGCGGCAGCGCCGATCCGGGCGTTGGCATAGCCCACGATGCTGGTCTCCCGGCGGAACTCCGCCTGGGCCGTCCGCACCTGGTTCCGGGCCGCGCTTTTTACCTGGTTCCCTATTACGTCCAAGGGGTTGATGGGCATTTGCTACACTTCCCTTCTGCCCGCCGGTTCCGTACCGTTCAGGCCGATCCAATCCGGCGGCTGTTTTTCAAACCGGTCCGCCAGATACAGATAATGCCGGGCTACGCCGTCTTCGCCTTGCTGCCGGGCAATTTCCATAAACAAGCGCTTTGCCTGGGCATAGTCCCCGCTGTACAGGGCATAGATCCCTGCGCTGAAGGAGGCCCGGGCGCTTTCCTTGGCCAACCGCATCCCATAGGGGTCCCCATCGAATATCTCGTATACCCGGATCACGCTGTCCCCATCCCGGCTCTTGCCGATATAGCGCAGGTTGTAATCCTTTGCCGCGTCTGCCACCACCATGGTGCACAGGATGTTGGCGTCCAGCACCTGGGCCAGTTCCACCAGCTTGCGGGCGGTATTCAGGCAGGCGGATACCACCGTGGGCACCACCCGGTCTTCGTCGCCTACTACGCCCATCATGGCCACCCCATGGTCCAGGGCCACCCGCAGCTCCACCGGCGCATCCCCACGGGCTTCCCGTTGGGCGTTGAGCTCTAAAAGGGCTTGCCGGACCTCTACGGCCGCGCCCACCGCCGCCTGGGGCCCGCTTTCAAACACCGCGTCAAAGCCGTCGTGGGTAAAGTTATAGATGGTGCCGCCCCCGCCGGATACGGCGCCGGCGATGTGGGCGAACACCTCGTTAATGTTGTCGAACAGGGTCTGGGCGTCCTGCTGATAGGCTGCCTCCGGGAAGCGGAAGCGCACCACCATCATGGCGATCTCCTGGGATACGCTGGTATCCTTATCCACCTGCTCGATGTTGGAGACCCCCAATAGGGCCACCAGCCGCCTGGGCACAAACCGCATATACGCGTTCCCGGCCAAGGCTGCGTTTTCCTTCTTTTCCTCCAAGGCGCCGCTCAGGTCGTTAAAGGCTGCGGCCAGGGCTTCCATCTCGTCTCCGGTATGGTGTTCCACCCGTACCTGGGGCGCCCCTGCCGCCAGCAGGTCCACCCCCCGGGTCACCCGCCGGGCGCCCAGGGCCACCTCCCCGATGGCCAACAGGCTCAGCACCACCACCAGGGCCACCGCCCCGTAGGCATACAGGCCCAGCTCCAGGATGCCCCCCTGGATCGCCTGCTCCAGAGCCTTATCCTGCACCCGCACATAGAGCGCGCCGCCCTCCGCCTTCAGGCAGACGGCGTAATAATAGCCGATGCCGCCGGATGTGGCGTGGCCGGCATATTGCCCCTTTTCCCGGGCCAGGGCCAGCTGCTCCGCCACCCCTGGTAGGAAGCCTGGGGCCTGTAGGGATGTGCCCGCCGCCTCCGGGCCGGAGCTGGCCAATACTTCATAGGTCCCATCCGCCCCTGGTCCCAACCTTAGGAAGGTGCAATCCCCATAGGCTTCGTCCGCCTGGGCCAGGGCCTGGGCGGCTTGGGTCAAGCCCGCGGAATCTTCCGCAGTCACCTGGGCGGCCTGGGCTTCCAGCCCCGCCAGGATATTCTCCTCCGCCCCGGCGCGATACCTGGGGCCTATGGCAAACAGCAGCGTTGCGCTTAACGCCACATAGCCTGCCAACCCCAGCCACAACAGGTTTTTCACCACCAAGGGGAAGTATAGCTTCTGATATTCGCACACCAGATAGTAGAACCCATAGGATAGGAACAGCACCCCCGCCACCAGCAGGGCCAGCACCAGGCCGCTCTGCCAGGGGGGCCGGTATAGGCCGGCGCTCAGATCGGTATGCCCGCCTTGTGAGGATACCGATAGCAACATCTGTCCGCTCTCATAGAGGAGGGCCAAGGCCCCCCCGTTCCCATCGGGGGCCAGCCACGCCACGCTGGCGCCGGGCAGCCCCGCCAGGGAAACGGCCTGCCTGGCCTGCTCCCTGGCTGCCTCGTTGGCAGCCTGGGCTGCTTGGACCTCTTCCTCCCCCAGGGCGCCGGCAGCTACCAGGCCCTGGCCCTGGGCGGGGTCAAAGGTGTAGCGGGCGTATTCCCCCTCCTGGAGCACCGCCAGTTCCACCAGCTCTCCATCGGCCGTCACGTACAGCAGCCCGGCGCTGGCCCGGCGCTGATCCCCGGTGATCCCCGACAGGGGGGCCTCCAGCAGCAGCTGGAAGGGCTGCTCCGGCAAACCCGCATACAGGGCATAGCGGGTCAGCTCCATGCCGGCCCGCTCATAAAGCCCCAATAAAATGCAGCCGTTTTTCGCCACATAAATTTGTTCCACGGAAAAGTCCTGGGGCAAGCCCTCGGAAAGGGGCCGCTCGGAAACCCGGCCCTCCGCGCTGGCGCCATATAGGCTATACCCGCCGCCCCGCTCCGCTTCCAGGGCGTAGGCCACCCCGTCCGCCCCCTGGACGGCCTGGATAAAGGTACGCGTCCCGCCGCCGCTGCGCAGGTTTTCCGCCATATCCCCCAGCGCCGCCGGAAACAGGCTGTACAGCAGCACGCCAAACACGGCGATGAACAACAGGAAAACCGAAAACTTGCGAAGATTTCTCATGCTTTGCGTCCCTTTCTCTTTTTCCACAGCCGCTTGCACCATCTGCCCAGGTTCTGGAAGCACAGGTACAGGGCCCGCTGTAGGGAGGATTTTGCCTCCAGGGCTTCATAATCCCTGATGATCCCTTCCTTGGCCCGCAGCCAATGGCTATATAGGGCCACCGGCGTCAAAAACGCCTGCTCTTCCAAGCTATCCAAGAAGCGGATCTCTGCCTTTGGCGAGCTAAAGCGGCGGAGCAATACCTTTTTGATCTGATCCATCAAAAGCAGGGCTTCTTCCCGGGGATTCATATCCTCCATGGGCCGCACCTGGTATTGGACCTCCAGCCTGCCCTCCTTGGGCCAAAACCGCAGGTTATCGCTGAGCAGGGCTGCGCAGGCGATCTCCGGCGGATAGTCCGATATGGACAATCCCAAGTGGAACAGGGCCTGGGCCGCGTCCACCCGTTCTTGCCAGCTTACCTGCGCGCCCTTATAAAATACCTGGTCGATGGGGGCGCCGTCCACCGCGTCGAACACCGCCACCAGGCTGCCCTTATCCATAAATATCCCATGGTAGGCCAGGCAGTGGCGCAGCCGGTCAAAGCTGTCCACATAGGTTTTGACCAGCTGCCCCTCATATACGTTCAGCAGGTATTCCCGTTTGTCCCGGCTTTCCAGATCCACGGCCATCAGGGCCGCATACTGGTCCTGGGCGTGTTGGATATGGGTCACCTTATATCTGGAACGGATCAGGATCGCGTCCACAGCATAACCCCTTTCTCCCTTGCTCTTTGGTCTATTCCACAATCACATAGGCGCTGGCCGCCACGCTTTCATCCGCGCTGGCCGTGGCCACGATCTCATAGGTGCCCTGGGCCTCCGGCGCCTGGTAGATGCCGTTCTGGTCGATGGCGCCGCCGCCGGCGTCCTTCACCGTCCAGATCACGCCCTTATCCTCGCTGCCCTGTACCACCGCCTTGAAGCGCATCTGCTCCCGCTTCTCCAGCCTGGATACCTCCGGCACGATGCTCACCCGCACCTGCCGGTTCTCCAGCAGCCGCTTGGTATCCCGTTCGGGCTTCTGGGCGTAATAATGGATGCGCACCCGGTTGCCTTCCACGTTGTCGTGGAGCCATACGCCGATCCGCATGGTTCCTTTGCCCGGATACACCACCGCCGCCGTCTCCACCCAGGGGGCTGCGATGGGGCTATTCTTGGAGCGGAACACCTCGCTGTTGCCGAACAGGTGGGCCTCTCCGTCGTTTTCAAATTCCACCGCCAGCCGCACTTCCACGTTCCCCGGCCCCAAGCCGTGGGGGATCTCCTCGGACATATACCGGCCGTTTACCTTGATGCCCCCCGGCATGGCGATATCCACGATGCCGTGGCTGGTGGTATAATCGTACAGCTCCGGCGACGGAATGCCGAATGCCAGATGCAACGCATTTTCGTTCTGGGAATAGCTGGCCTTCACGTCCGGCTTTTGCCAGAACTCCAGGGATTCCACCGAGGTGGTCACCTCCAGCCGGTCCTGGCCCGCCGCCTGGGCCGCCCGGTCCCGATCCAGCCGCTGTTCAAAGGGCAGGTTGGTCACATGCCCCAGGAATACCCGGTCCGTGGACTGGATCAGCTCCAGCTTGGCCAGGTAGATAGGGGTCTCCCGGCCCTTCAGGTGCTGGCTCAGGTCATCCTTTTGATGCTTCAAATCCAGGTATGCCGCCCGGTCTGCGCAAAGGGCGATCTCCGCCGGGATCTCCAGCATGTTTTTATAGGTATGGCCCCCCATCTCAATGGTCAGCTCCGCGCCATTGGGGAACAGGGGGGCTACCATATCCGTAAGCCCCTGGGCCTTGACCCGGAAGGTGGTGGTCAGCACGTTGCGGCTTTCCTCCGGGCTTTCGGTATAGCTCAGGCTGATCCGGCCATCCTCGCTGTCCACAATGCCGCATTCCCCTTCCAGGGTAAACTGCACCGGCGGGGTCTTTTCGTTTTTGACCACCAGCATGCCCACGGTGAATTCATCCCCGCCGCATACGGCCCCGTCCGCAAAGAACACCAGGCTCAGGCCGTTGTCCCCGTAGAGGATTCGCACGTTTTCCCGGCCCATGGTCTCCAATAGGCCCCGGTATTCCGGCGGCTGTGCGGAGAAGTACAGCTTGTAGCCCTCCCGGGTCATGTTAAACTGGCTGGTGGCGCCCGTATCCGAGCCCACCGCGTTTACCGGCTCCGTATCCGTTTCATCGTAAGCCAGGCACAGGTATGCGTCCGCCTGGTCCTTGAGCGACCCATAGCCTTCGATCATCTCCAGCCGCCGTACCAGGGGCTCTTCGATGACCACCTCCCGGCCCAGATAGTCCAGGGCCATGCCGCTGCCGATGAGCAAGGTGGTATCGTCGCTGCGGCTCACACCCAGGCCGCACACCACGCCCGCGCCATGCACCACACGGTTGACCAGGCGGCGCTTTGCGCTTGCATAATTCTGCTCCGCCTCAAAATCCCGCACCGTAAGCAGCTTTCCATAGAAATACCGGTTTCGCTCCATGGGGAAAAAGCTAACGTCCTTCAACTTTGTTTCCTCCGATCATAGTGTCATAGTGGATGGTGGTGTTTTCATCTATTACAACCGGGACATAATCGCTTACCATGGTATTGACCCCCAGGTAGGTATGCCGGTCCAATTGTACGCATCGTTTGAGCAGCACCAGTTCAAATTCCGTGCCCGCCGGGATCAGGCGCTGCATCCGTTCCAAAAAGGTCTCCATTTGGGCTCTGCTGCAAAAGGCGTCCTCCGGCAGCAGGATGAAAAACTGATAGGGGTTTTCCCCGTACAGCCGCCGGTATAGGGCGGAATTGGCGCAATCCGGCCGGTTGGGGTCCACGTCCGCGCTTTCGATGAGCAAGGGTTCCCGGCCGGTGAGCCGTTTTACTGAGCGTTTGATCCCCGCCACCGTATACAGGCTTTCATAATCCGCCTGGGCGGTACGGATCCGATCCGCCAGGGTTTCACCCCCGCCTTCCTCCGCCTCCACGCACATCCAGTCCGCCAGATATTCCAGCATGGCGCCCGTGGTGTTCTCATAGTCGAACCGGGCGGGCAAGTCGTAGATCGCCTGCTCCATATCCATCATAATGCTGTCGAAGATGGAAAGGAAGCGTTTTGTAAAATCCCCGCCTTCCCGGTAGATGGCCGGCAGATAATCCAACATGTGATCCCCAGCCATATGCAGCCGCAGGGCCTCTAGCCCGGGCGCAGGCCCGGAGGCAAAAAATTCCAGCATCAGCCACAGATAGCGGCCGCTTTGGTCGATGTAAAAATCATCGCCCTCTCCTGCGGGTATAAACAGGGCCTCCAGGGCCTCTTCCGCCTCCGGGGAACCGGGGGCAAGGCTGGCAAGATACGCTTCCATGGTGGGATAATCCCCATAGGGAGCCACATCCGCCGCATAGGCCCGGGTGCGGATCAGGCTATCCTGGGCCAGCCGGCAGTCCAAGGACACCCGGCCCCAGGAAAACCCCTTTTCCCCGCTATCCAGACCCCATAGGCAAATGACCCCGCGCCTGGCGCCCGGCGCCAGGGTCAGGCTATCCCCTTCGGGGACCACCCCCCAGCAATAGGCGGCGCGCCAATCCTCCGCTTTGTTCAGCACAAGCTGTCGTTGAAGCCTTTTCATCCTTTCCTCCTATGCGGCCCCTAGCGGGTCTGTAAGTCCAGGGAGCCCAGGTAGGCGATGGCGTTCTGCTTGAGCCGCAGATCTCCCCGGGGGTCCTCGTAGCAGTCAGGCCGCAGGGCCCTTAGCTCCAGCCGCTCCACCTGCATCACCCCATCCAGGGACATCAATTCCGCCATCAGGTCGTCCTTGACCACTGGATCTCCAATGGCCCGGCCCTGCCGGCCCGTTTCCAGGTACGCCTCCACCTGCTTCCGGATGGCTGCTTCCAGGCCGGGGCCCCGGCCCCGTACCTGCAGGCTTATCCCCACCGGCACATATTGGGGGGGCACCACCTTCACGCTGGTGCATACCGGCCGGTATCGCTCCAGCTGGGCCTGGATCGCCGCCATAAAGGCTGCGTCCGGCATGGGCCGTTCCTGGGCGCTCCAGGGCCGTACCACCACCGTGACCACCGGGATCCGGCTATGGCCCGTGGGCTCATCCGGGTCAAACCCGGCAATGGCCTTGGCCTGGGCCACCCGCAGCCCCGGCGTAGCTAGGGCCAGGCGCTCATAATCCGCCTGGGACACGCACTTATACGTATCCTCCATGGAATGGAGGAAGGCCGTAGCCGCCTCCTGTAAGCTCTGGGCCTCCCGGCCGCCTACAGCCGCCCGGTTGTCCCCGGGGCTGCCGTCCGCGAAGATAAGGCCGCAATTCTCCGGTACATTGCCCCCGCTGCAATAGGACAGGGCCATGGAGGCGATCATTATCCCCTGCTCTCCCCGGGGGGGCACCGCCCCATGGGCGCCATCCCCGAAGAGCAGCTGTTCCCCTGCCGGGTCAAAGGTAAACGCCAGATCCCGGGGGCCGCAGGCGGACAAGTCCGTTACATACCGCCACAGCCGGGGCCGCACCTGGCCATCCTGGCAGCGGGTATCGCAAACCAAGGCCAAGGTCTCCGGCAATACCTGCCTGCCTCCCAGATCCAATTCAACCGCCATATTGGGCAAACCGGCGGAGGGATACAGCAGCCGGTTATATCTTAGGGCGTCCTGGCTCACCACCAACAGGTTGTCTTGGCCGTCCTGCACGCTCCCTGCGCCCTGCACGGTCACCGCCAGTCCTTCCGGCGTAAGCCGCTGCTCCCATTCCGCCGCCTTTAGCCCTGCTTCCTCCCGAAGGAACAGGTAGACCCCGCCGGCCTGGGACACCCCATCCTGCAAAAGGAGGGTGGTCTCTTCCGGTCCGATCCTGTACCAGCTATATCTCGCCCAGGTCTCCTGCTGGCGGCAGCGGAACCAACCTGCGGATACCTGGCTGAGCCGCACGTCCTCTTCGCAGCCATGGCAGGTCTCCTCCACCGTCAAATACCGGCGCAAGGGCAACCCGCAGCCGCCGTCGCTTTCCCCAAAGCCTTCCGGGAAGGTAAAGGTGATAAAGCCGCTATGGCTCAAACCATGGGTCTCATCCTGGACCTGGGGCAAAGCGTCCAAGCCGCTGCACCGCCATGCCAACGTCCGGGGGGCCGCCTGACCTGGGGCGAAGGGGTTCCGATCCACCGGCCGCTTATCGTCCACCTGGAACCATAGGCGCATGACCCGTTCTTCCCCGGAGATGCCGATGATCAGTTGGCCGCCCCCCTTTCGGGAGAGGAAGGGCCATATGGTGATGCCTGGCTGCCCCATGATGCCGGTCATATCCTGGGCACCCTGGGGCCCGTTCAGGTAGATGGCCGTCACCTGGCCTCCCGCTTTTGCAGGCTCCTGTAACTCAAAACAGATCCCTTCCCCATTTTCCAGCCGGGTCAACAGGGGATATTCTTGCCCTTCCTCCCAGGATGGGCGGACCAGGCAAGCCGCCGGCTGGGCCGGCGCAGGGACCACGCCCAGGAGCTTGAGGAACTTCTGCTTGAGCTCCTCCGTCACCACGTTCATGTGGTATTGCTGCATTTCCTTATACCAGGCCATCAGCTCCAAAATGGTTATGCCTGGGTCATGGGCGTTATGATCCGTCCAGGCGGGGCAAAGCCAGGGCAGACGCCCCAAGGCATATTCCATGATATCCGCAAAGGTCTGGTCGTCCAGGTTCCTGGATCGCAGCATATCCCCGTCCCTCCTTTCCCGGGCTTACACGACCCGGATGGTATGATTCCCGCTGCGCACCGTGGCAAAGGGGAATCCGTCGTCCGTATCCAAGGCGCACAAGCAGCGCCGTCCCTCTTCAAAGTAACTGCCCTCGCAGGAGACCCGCTCCACGCTGCGCACATTGGGCGTGGCCTTAATGGTGCGGTACAGCTCCAGCAGGTTGATCTGTGCGCCGATCTCCCGGCTGCGCCAGGTCTTTTCGATCAAGGCGGCGATATGGCCCGCCAGCGCCTGTTGGGTGGTGGCCGCCTGATCCAGATCCCACAGCTGCACCTGGGCGGTAACATGGACCGTCATCTCCGTGGAAGGCACCACATGGAGCCGCTCCCCGGCGATCAGGTTGCAGTCGCACCGTTCCGCCAGGTAGTCGTAGATCTCCCGGCACAGGTTATAGCCCATGGCGGTCTCGGAAAGGTCCTTGCCCATCACCACCAAACATACATGACCCGGGGCGTGGCGGCCCTTTTGATCCGTATTGGAGAAGCATTTCACATGGGCGGCCCGGGAGAACCGGAAGAGCACCATCTGTTCAAAATCCGATGCCCCTAGGGCCCTGCCCCGATGGCGGATGCATTTGTTGCCCAAGCGTTCGATCTTTTCCATGGGGGTGGGGTCGGTGCCGCCGCTCATGGGGCTGATGTTGGTCACGCCGGTGATCCGGGGCAGGGAGCCCACCAGGGCGTTCACCTGGCCCGCAGGCAGGTTGCCCACCGCGCCGCCGCCATAGGAATAGGCCACCCGGATGTTCAGCATACCCTTGGGCGGCACCTTGCCGTTGCGGCTGTTTCCAAAGCGGATGATCCCTGCCAGGGCGTCCAGCTCATAGACCCGGTCCTCGCCCCCCGCCAACAGCAGATTGGGTACCTGCTCCCAGCGCACATAGCAATGGGTCACCAGCCCTTCCTCCCGTTCCACCCGGACCCGGCCGGGCAGCTGGGCTTCCAGCTGGGCCATCTGGGCGGCGGACAGCTCCCCGGCTTCATCCACCCACACCTGGCATTCCAGCACCGGGGTCTCCAACAGCTCCAGGGTCTTATCCACCTCATAGGCTTCCGTGCTGAAGTACTGATCCGCTCCCCGCTGCTGCTGCCGGGCTTCCACGATGTTGAAGTCCAGCCCCGTGATCTGGGGCGCGGGCCGGGTCAAGGGGGTGAAGGAGCTCAGGCTCATCCGCAACCAGCAACCCGTTTCCCCGAAAAAGGTGGCCTCGGGCACCGGCTGGGAAATATATAGGAACGCTGTGCCTGTATAGCGCAGGTTCTTGGTTTGATCCACCGTGCGCACCTGGGCGAACCCGGTCCCGTCCCAGGCCTCGAAGAGGATCTTGCTGGGCAGGATGGTCTCCCCGGCGATCTGCAGCAGCATGGACAGGGGCATGCCGTGGGGCGACCCGTCAAAGCGCAGATACATGGCCCGGGGATGAGGGGGCAAAGGATCGTAGACGGTCATAGCCAGGTCCGTGATCCCCTCCGCTTCCAGGAGCTCGGTCAGGTTGGCGTTGTTCCAGGCCCGCACGGCCTGGGCTGGCCGCAGGTGGTCGTACTGGAAATTGCATTGGATCCCCTTCACAAAGGGCAGGATCCAGCGGGGAATGGTGCTCAGGTAATTTTCCACGTTCACCACCCGGGCCCGGATATAGTAGCCGGTTTCCGCATTGACCGTGGCGGCCGACATATCCTCCGGCACCGTAAACAGCACCAGCAGCGCCCCCGTCTGCTTGCAGGAGAAGGGGTTTTCGTTGCCGCCCACCGCCAGCTTGGCCCAGCCGGTGCCGTTGTAATACTCCCACACCACCTGCTCTACGAACACATCGTCCGGCAGGATGCGCACCGCATCGTTCTTATCGATGATCCGCTTGTTGAATTCGTATTGGGGTTCGTCCCCCACGGTGGAGTAGATCACCGGCACGATATCCAGCCCCAGGTTCACCCGGGCGCCCCGCTTGCAGAATACCCGGTCGGAGCGGATGTAGAACATCTCATAGGGGGCGGGCCGCCGGCCAAAGCAATAGCCGCCCGCTTCCAGGGAGATGGGGATGTCGTTGTTGGAGGCCCCGTCCGCAGCCACGCTTTGGGAGATCATGCTCCGCAGGGCGATGCCGCTGAGCTGGATGGCGCCCTCCACCTTGGGGCTCACGTCGCAATAGACGTAAATGTTGCCGTCCTCCTCCGGGCAAAGGGCCTGCTCCCCCTCCTTAAACAGCCGCAGGATGCCGCCCTCCGCCTGCACCCGGTCAAAGGCCGGATGATCCGTCCCGTCAAAGTACCGCCAGGTGGCCCGTTCCGGGTCTCCCAGGATGGTAGCGGTGGCAGCCTCCAGAAACCGGGCGGTCTGCCGCAGGGAGATCTGCAATTCGCAGGGGCCTTGCAGGTCCAGCACCTGGTTCTGGGCAAAGGCGAACCGATGCCGTTGCAGGTTTTCCTCCCCGGTGGGGGCGAAGAAGGGCTGCTCCTTGGAAAGATCCAGCCGCTCGATCCGGCCCGCCTCGGGGTCCACGTAATACGCTTCCGCCAAGCTGGCGGTAATGGCCTCGATCCGGTGGGTGGTGGAAAACACCGTATCCGTGCCGTCCTCCTCCTGGGCGGCGGCAAAGATCTCCGTACCCGCCGGCACCGGCACCGGCCCGCCATCCCCGCTGGCCTCAAAGCGCACCAATCCGCACGCAGGGGTCACCCCCGGCCCGGGCACCCCCAGCAGGTTTAAAAATTCCGTATAATGCTTCTGCGGCAACAGGTTGAACCGGTCGATGGTCTGATAAAACATCTCCCCGAACAGGGTGGCGATGGCCGCCCCGGGGTCGGTTTCATCCCCCTGTTCGTAGCGCCATTCCGGGACGTATTCCCCCGCCCGGCGCTGGATCAGGTCCATCAGGTCTTCCTTGGTCCGCGGGTCCAGGATGGGCTTGTTCATTCTTCCGCTCCCTCGTTCAGATAAAAGGGGTATACCCGGTTATACCGGTTATTGGTATTGCGCACGGTATACTCCACCTGGATGAGCAGGGTGCCGGCATTGCCGTCCTGCTCCTGGGTCTCCACCTCCACGTCCACGATCCGGGGCTCCTGGAGCAGCAGCTGCTCCTGCACATCGTAAGCGATGGCGGATTTGGAATTGTGGGCCATGGGGGAAAAGGCGTACTCCGCCACATTGGAGCCAAACTCCGGCCGCATCACCCGCTCCCCGATGGAGGTCTGGATGATGATGCGCACCGCTTCTTCTATATCTTCCTCAAAGAGGGACATGGCGATCTTTCCTGTCCGCCGGTCGATCTGCAACGGGAATTTTAAGCCGCTGCCCAAAAAGTCCTTGCTGCCCATGCTGCCTCCTTCCGGGCTCAGTTGATCTGCACCAGGGCGCCCTTGATGGTGGTATTGCCGGACGCCTGTACGTTCAGCAGGCCGTTGGACTTGATCTCCACCTGGCTGCCGTTGGCGGTAAAGCCGCTGTTGGCCTTGTGTTCCACATCCGTACCGGTGAAGGAGATGGTCTTGTTTCCCTTGCCGGTGATGTTGCCGGCGGATTCCAGCACCAGGCTGGTCTCCCCTGCGCTAAGGGTGAGCTTGGTCTTGGCCGCCAGGGTGATCTCCCCTTTTTCCCACAGGATGGTCAGCTTGTTTTCCCCGTTTTTATCCTGTAGGGCCAGGCTCTTGTTTTCATCGTCCAGCTGGAGCATGGCGCCCGACGGGGTGGTCAGGGTGAGCTTTTCCTTTTTTTCGGTATCCTCCAGCTTGATCTCTATGCCGGCGGGGGTCTTGATGCACCGGATCTCGTTGACCCCGTCCTTTATGCTATAGGGGGCTTTGATGTCGTTGGCCCAATAGCTGCCCAATACGATGGGATGGTGCACATCCCCGCCCAGGTAGGTAAGCAGCACCAAGTCCCCTACCTTGGGAAAGAAAAACTGGCCGTAACCCTGCCCCCCCGTGGGCGCCATGCAAAAGCACCAATCCGTCTCCCCCACGTCCTTGTCCGCGGTGACGGGCTTGCATTTGAGCCGGTTCAGGTTATCCGGGTCCTTGATATTGGTGACCTCGGCCAGGATGACCCCGGATTTTCGCATATAGCTGCTGGCGTCGTTGCTCATTTACTTTTAGCTCCCTTTACCTCAAAGCTGGTATAATATCCGTCCTCGCTGAACTCGTGGGTCACCTTGCTGATAAAATACTTATCCGCCGTGGATTTATCAAACCCCTTCAAGGTGATATACCGGCCGGGGATCAGCTCCGGCAGGCCCACGCACCGGCCCTTGCCGGATACGAAGGAATAGGCCCGCTGATCGAAGATGGCCTGGGCCAGCTCCTTGCACTCCTCCGGGGTTTGCACGAAGAAGTTGATCTCCTTGAGCACCATGCCGTTAAAGCCCCGGGCGATATCCCCGGCCTCCTTCCCCGAGCCCGAGGCGCTGGTATCGGTGGCCTCCCCGGAGATGGGTTTCAGGGTCTTGGGGTCGATGCCGTAGACCACCACCTTGCCGATCTGCTTGCGCAGGGACACGGTCTTGGAGAATTGCAAAAGGCTGACCCCCAGGTTCAGCTCGATGATGGAGCTGGTCTTGCGCATCAGGGAATCGAATACGATCTCCCCGTCGATCACGGTAAAGGTCAGGTTATAGGTGCGGGCCAGGAAGCACAGGAAATGATAATCGTCCATTTCCTCCTGGATCAGCTCCGCATCGAAATCCTTGATGGCGCCCACCTTGACCTTTTTGGCATAGCCCTTGGAAACGCATTCGTTGAGGATCTCCTTCACCACGGTGGTGGTGGATTTTTCCTGCATATATTTCCGATCCTGGGCGTTCATCAGGTACCCTTTGGCATCGATGCCGTTTACGCTGATGCTGGGGGCGCCGTTGGCTGAATAGTTGATGGTAAAGTCGTCTACAAACCCAAAGAAGATGGATTCCTTGCGCACATAGCCGGCTTTGATCTCGATCTTGTTGCCCACCTGGATGGTATCCAGCAGGCTGTTGTTCCACTTGCTGCCCTCGTAGTCATACTGGGATTCCACGGTAAAGCTGCACCCTCCCGCGCCCTCCCCGGCATCGATGTCCACGGTGATGGAGGAAAAATGGAATTTGGAGCTTTCCAGGGTCTTGCCGTCCACGGATACCTCAAAGGCCGGCGCGCGAAACCCGTCGTATTTATTTTCCAGGCTTTTAAACTGATAGGACCCTGTATCCATTCCCGCTATCTCTCCTGCAACGCATCCTTACTTGAGGGCCGGCAGCTTGATCATGCTGCCGGTATCCAGCAAACGGGGGTTTTCGATCTGGTTGGCGTTGGCGATGACCCGCCATTGCTCGCACTGGCCGTATTCCCGGCCGGAAAAGCTCCACAAGGCGTCCCCCTGATGCACGGTACGGTACTTGGCGGTATCCGGGGACTCGTTGGGCTTCATCTCCGCGATCTTGCTGGGCTTCATGTATTGCTTGAAGGTCACCTGCAAGGTGGCCCGCACCGGGGTACCCAGCTGGTTGAACATGGTGAACTTCTGGCTACAGTTTACCAGATGCCCCTCGAATTGCAGCGAACCCCATTCGATCTTCAGCAGAGGGGGCACGTGGGTGCTTTTATCGATGATCATCAGGTCGTAGATCTTGGCGGTATATTTGCGCACGTCCATCTTAGCGGGGGCGGGGGCCAGGGCAGTGGCGTTGAGCTTAAGCACGTCCCCCACGCTGCCGCCCACCATGCTGGCGGCGTAATAGGTATCGAAGAACAATTCCATTTGCAGGGTCTCGCTGCTTCCGTGCACAAACTGGATGCTGGGCATATTGGAAGCCAGGCCCGGGGCCTCGCTGTATTTTGCCCCCCGCTCCTGGACGTAGGACTCGGGATTGTACATCACATAGATCTTCTTGTTGTTGGTCTTGTTGGTGATGCACATCTTTTCCAGGGGCATGATCATATTGGGGTTTGGTTTGCCGATCTGCATGGGGCACCTCCTCTAGGGGTTATCATAGGCCCAGCCTGCGCTGGTCCCGTTTGAGCCGGTCCTGGATGATGGTATAAACCTGGCTGGCCATCCGCTTGATCTCCGCATCGGAAAACCGAAGGGGCGGCGTTTCCTGGGTCTCGGGTTTTTTCTTATGGGTCATCCGGGCGGTGGCGCCGGTATACCCGGGGGCGGTCCATACCATTTGGCTGGCCGGCTGGGCCGATGGTCCCGCCGGGCTTGCGCCGGGCTGCCCTTGGGCTGCCGGGCTGCCGGGCATTGGCTGGGCCGGCTGTTTCTGCTTGGTTGGTTCAAAGCTGTCCCGTAGGAAATCCCGAGCCCACCCGGGCAAGGACTGTACATATGGGGATTCCGAATACCCTGCTTGGGCCGGGGCGGCTTTCTCTCCGCCCTTGGGAGCCGAGCCCATGGCCGGCTGCGCCTGCGGTCGGCTGGCCGCATAGGTGAGGGGCTGGCGCTGGAATTGGCCGCTTCCCCCTGTCACCGGCAAGGTGGCCGCCTGGGTTTGCCCGGGCCGGAACCCGGTCATATAGCCCGGGCTCTTTACGCTGCCCAGAGGCCGGAATACCCGTTCCATTCCCTGGCCCCCTGCCGCCGGCATCTGCTGGGGAAGGGCCTGGGCCGTCCGCTGGCCCAGGGGTTGGAAGTCCCGGTGCCAGGGCAGCTGCATCGCCTCTTCCGCCCCGCCCTGGGGGGTGGGGCCGTACACCAGTGGCGTTCCCGTCTGCATCCCGCCTGTGGCAGCCACCGGCTGGGCCGGGGCCTGGGCCATGGGGGCGGGCTGGGCTTGGGGCTGCGCCGCCTCTGGGGAGGCTTGGCTCGCCTGGAGTGGGGATCGCTCCGCTGCTACCGCTTCTTGGACAGCCTGCTTTGCTTCCCCTTGGATGAGGCGCTGCGCTTCCGATTTGGCCGTTTGCCGGGCCTCCTCCTTGACTGTCCGGGCTTCCGCCGTCCCTTGGACTTCCCCGGCTTTGGCCGGGGGCCTTTCCGGTTCCCGAGCCGCCCTCTGCCGAAGAGATGGCCCGGGCTCCGGGGCTTGGCCCGGCTCCGGGATGGGGGCATATTGCAGCGCCTCGCCCACGGGCCCAGGCGCCGCCTCCTGCCCCAAAGCCCGCTGGGCCATGACAGGCTGGCCATCCGCCCTCTCGGGCTGGAGCCCCTCCCCTTCCGCCGCCGGCTGGGCCGGGGCGAAATGGGATGCTATGTCTTTGTCTTGCCCCGCGGGGGGCTGCTGTTCCCTTGCTTGCTTTTCTTCGGCCGCCGTTGCCTTGGGCCTGGCCTGGGACGCTCCCTGGGCCCGCTGGGCTGCCCCGGCCTTTTCCTGGGGCGGGACGTCCATGGGCGGCTGGCCGGCCGCTTGAGGGGGCCGGGCCTTTTTTGCCTGCCGGGCGCCTGTCCGGCTACCTTCCTCTTGGGCCGCCTGCCGGTAGGTCATGGTCGCCGGGCTGGTCAGGCTGGAGCTGGGCTGCCCTTGGATGGCCTGGGCCAGCGCCTCCGCCTGTGCATCCGCCTGGGGAGAGGGCGCCGATTGGCCCTGCGTCTGGACCGGCTGAGCGGCGGGGATAGCCTCCCGGGCAATGGGCTGGCTGGGAAGCGTCGCCTGCTGCAGATCCAGCGGCGCCATGCCCGGCTCCGGCCGGACCGCAGGGCTGGCAACCATGCTCTGATCCCCCTCGCCCTGTTCCAACCGGGCTTGGGATGCGCCGCCCCGGCTGGTCTGGGCAGCCTGGGCCGGGACGATCGGCGTCTGACTCCCTTGGCCCTGGGGCGTCTGGGCCCTGGCCGCCTGCGCCGGAACAGCCTGGGCGTCGCCGGCCGGGGCTGCCGGAACGGCCTGAGCGTCGCCGGCCGGGGCTGGCGGCGCCTTGGGGGCTGCCGTCTGGGCCGGAGGAAACGCCTGCCGCTCCAATGGGGCGCGGGTGGAAGCGGTCAAGCCCGCTTCCTGGTTCCGGCGCAGCACCTGGGCGTAGCGCAGCTGTACCGGCTCCGGGGCCTTTTGCCGGGCCGCAGCCCCGGTTGCCATGGCCTGGGCCTGGGCCACCGGGCCCTGCAAAAATACCTCCCGCCGCACCAGGGCGGCGCGTACGCTGGTATGGTAAAAATTCTGGATGGTGGGCGCGGCTTGGCGAATGACGCTGCGTTCCATGGTGAACCGCTCCCGCAGGATGCGCTCCACCATCCGCTCCGTCATGCTCTCCACAACCCTTTCCCCGGGCGCTTCCTGCTTCGCCTTGGATTGCTTTTCCGCCGGCAAGGTCAGGTGCAGATCCACCTCCACCTTGGGGGCGGGCGCCTCCGCCTGGGCTTCCTCCGGGGCATATATGAGATGTAGGGGCGTATACAGGCCGGTAGCGGTATTGTTCCGCTCCAAAATGGCCTGGGCGAACGCCAGGGATGCAAAGGGGGATGCCGCCAGCGCCTCACGCTGGGGCAATACCGCCATATCCCGTTTGCATAGCCCGATGTTCTCCATGGGTACGCCGCCTTTCTTTCTTGCGCGTTTAGATGCAGCCGTTGTACTGCAATTCGATCCGGTTTACCGCCAGCTCCGGCTGGGTGCTGTTGAGGCTGGGCCCCACATATTTGGACAGCAGAGCGTCGTTGATCATCCAGGTGCGTTTGGTGGCCCCGGTATGATCCTTCAGGGTGATGATGCCGTTGATGGGCATACGCATCCCCAAGTTCATCAGATGCATCCAGGCCTCGAACCCGTCGATCGTGGTCACCGTTCCCTGCTCCAGCACCAGGGTCTGGGGGACGATATTCTTAAAAAACTGCCGGGGGTAGGGGCAACCGCCCTCATTAACGGTTTCGTATTCAAATTCCATGGCCAGGCCGCTCACCGATGTGAACCGCCCGCTCAGGCCCAAGGCAGGGGCGCCGAACATTACTTCAAAATAGGTATTTGCCACGTAATCCGACATAGCTATGGCTCCTTGGTCCTTTCTGCCATCAAGCCGGCGGGTTGGTCACCCGCTTGAACCCGGTGATGGAAAATTCGATGGTTTCGGTCAACACGGCGCTCTGGCTGCTATCCATGGGCGCCAGGGTATAGGAGACCGGCATGGCGTTGATCAGCGACCAGATCACCCCCCGCTTCCCCTTCCCGTCCACCGCCACCACGTTGATGGTGCGGCGCAGGGACGCCCCGGTAGGCGGCGCGCTTTCCGAGGGGGCGCAGGCCAAGATCCAGTCGAAAAATTCATTGTCCCCGATCACCCCCTTGGTGAGGGTCACGTTTTCAAAGGAGGTGATGGAGGGGATCTTCTCGGTGACCCCCCGTTCCTCGGAACCCCAGCGGGTCTCCACCACGTGGGTCTGCATCCGGATGCCGGAAAACTGGGCAAAGGCCGCCACCACCGTGGGCCCGGCCCCTTCCACCTCCACCAGGAAGCGAAACGCGTTGAAGGGCTCGTTATAGATAACGGACATAGGCCCTCCTTTCTATAAAATGGCGTCAGCGGAATTCGATGGGCCGCTGTTGGTCTTTGCCGCTCAGGTTCTGGTTGATGCCGGAAACCTCCGCGCACCAGCGCCGCCGTTCCCGGTGATCCAGATTCATCAGCTCTTCCCTAGGCCAATGGAGATAATATCCCAAAAAGGCCATTTCCTCATAGAGCCGGTCCTGGGGATACAGGGCCAGCTCTAATCCAATAAAAAATCCAGGGGCACCTCAAAGCTTTGGCCGCAATGGGGGCAGGCCACCTTATAGGAAGGGGTGTCCGCCATATTGATCCGCTGATACAGGTCCTGCAAATAGGCCAAGTCCATGGTGAACAGGCCCTCGATGACCCGGGTATTGATATTGGGCAGGGTACCCAGCTTGGTGATGACCCGGGAGAGCAGGATGATGGAAAGATAGCCGGGGTTCTGCTGCACCTTGGGGTCCCGCATGGGCAATATCTCATCCGCCGCCGTGGCCAGCCGCATCACGCCTTTGCGGTGCAGATCCCCGTTGGCGTCCACATAACCCTTTGGCAGTTCAAATTCAAATTCCGTTTGCATGGGTTGCCTCCATCATGCCGCGCGGGCCCCGGGGGGCGCCGCCGGGGGCAAAGCCCCCGGCTTTGCGGCGCTCACCGGGCGCGCAAGGTCATAGGGTATTAGTTGGGGGAGGGCTCGCCGGCAGGGCTGCCGGGGGTATGCTCCAGGCCCTCGTGGCACAGCTCCAGGGAATGGATGGCCACTTCGCCGCCCATACCGGACAGATCCGGCACCGTGTAGCTCACCGGCCAGGCGTTGATCAGGCTCCAGGAGGGGCCCGGGTTGCCCGCATCGTCGATGAGGGTGATGGTCACGTTATGCCGCTCCAAGCCGGTGGGGTTGGCGGTGTTGGTGGGAGCTACGGAATAGACCCAGGTGAGGAAATCCGTATCGTCGCTCACGCCCCAGCGCAGGGTCACGTTGCCAAACTTGGTCAGGCCCGGCAGCTTGCGGGGGGTGTTGCGCAGATCGTCGCCTTCCCGGTATTCGATGGCGTCCACGGAGGAGCTCATGCCGGATACTTCAGAGAAGCCTGCCCGGCTGATGCCGTCGATCTCCACCTGGTAGCGAAATACTCTGTAGGGATAATTGATTGCCATAGTATTCTCGTCCTTTCGTCAGCGTTGGTCTGCCTTAGCCTTCCGACTCGGAGGAGGCGGTATGCTGGGTGATCCGGAAGATCACGAACTCGGCGGGCTTCACGGCAGCGATACCGATGTTGCAGATCAACCGGCCGTTGTCGATATCATCCTGGGTCATGGTGGTGGGTCCGCACTCTACGAAATAGGCCTCGGAGGGGGTGGAGCCGGCCAGGGCGCCGGAACGCCAGCAGGTGGCCAGGAACATTTCGATGGTACGGGTCACCCGGCCCCAAAGCACTTCGCTGTTGGGCTCGAATACCACCCAGTTGGTGTTGGCCTTGATGGATTCCTCGATGTAGATGTACAACCGCCGTACGTTCACATACTTCCACAGGCCGTTGGAGCTCATGGTCCTGGCGCCCCATACCCGGATGCCCCGGCCCGTAAAGGCGCGGATCAGGTTGACGCCCTTGGGATTGAGGATATCCTGCTCGCCCTCGTTGTAGTTGCAGCTCAAGCCCGTGCAGCCCCGGACGATCTCATTGGCAGGGGCCTTATGCACGCCCCGCTCGTTGTCGGTGCGGGCATAGATGCCGGCCATGGCGCCGGAGGGCGGGAAGTAGGCGCTGCGCTTGGCCAGGGGGTCGAACATCTCCAGCCAGGGATGATACATGGCAGCATAGGTGGTGTCGTACATATCCCGGAATTCCACCACATCGTTGGTCTTTTTCCGGTCGATGGGCACATCCAGAATGGCGAAGCAGGACTTGCAGTTTTCGCAATGGGCGATCAGGGCAGCCTGTACTTCGGGGGCGGTAACGCCGGGGATGGCCATGATGGACACATCCACGTTCTCCAGGAAGGCAGCCAAGCCGCTGCGCTTGCCGGGGCCGTTATCCTCGCCCATGTAGACGTTGGGACTCACGTTGGCGACCTTTCCGTCGCTGCCGCCCGCCAGGGCGATCACAGCGGCCCCGCCCACCAGCTCGATGGGGGTCACGCCAGCCTTGGCGGGCGCGGGGGCCTTCTCGTCCTTGCCCTCCTTGGGGGCGGCGGGGGCCTTGGCTTCCGTCACGGCGATGGTCACCAGGTCGGACTTACGGGCACGGGCGCTGACGAAGTTGCCGGCTTCGGGGCAGAGGGATACGTTGGCGTAGGTCTCCACCACGTCGTCCAGCTTCACGGTCAGGGTCAGCTCGCAGGTCTTGATGTACTTGGGGGTGCCGATCTTTTCATCCGCCACGTTCAGGGTGCAGGGCGCATCCAGCGTAACGATGTTGTCCAGGCTGGAAACGATGGTGGCATAGGCCTTGGCCTTGCCGTCGAACAGTTCTACCACGTCTCCCTGGTTGAAACCATCGGCATTCTTCAGCTTCAGGTCCGCGCCGTTCACGGCGATGACCTGGGTCTTGGCCTTGGAGGAGGCCTCTACGGTTACGCGGATCTTGTTGCCCCATTCGCCGGGGTTAGCCGCCTCGATCTGCAGCACGCCGGCCGTTGCCTTGGCCGCCGCAGCGCCCTCGGCCGCCACGCGCATGATATACGCGCGGGATCCGCCATTGATGAAGAACTGCTCCACCGCATAGGGCAGGAACCGGGCTTCGCCAAACTTGGCTTCGCTCAGATACCCGCCAAAGGCCCGCTTATAATCGGCAAAGCTGGTGACCAGCTGGGGTTTGCCCACCACCGGTCCCCTCTGCGCCAGGCCGATAAAGCCTGCGGTGCTGGTGCTGACGCCCTGCATGGGCACCGCACCGGAATCGTATTCTTCCACATACACGCCCGGGGATAAGTATTCTGCCATCCCTTTGTGTGCTCCGCGCCCACTTGGAGCTTACGCGGAGCATTCCTCCTTTCTTTTTCTGGGTTTTCCGTTGATGTTTTGTATCCTCAATGTTGGAATACACCTGATTGTTTGGCGCAGGCCTCCATCTGGGTCCAGAAGTGCTTCATCACCCCTGCGCTGTACTCCAACGCCCGGGTGATGGATTCCTGGGCGCTGTAAGCGTCGAACAGATCCGCGCTGACCCGCAGCACGATCCGCTCCCCCGAAAGGAATAGCCCGCCCCTTGTGAGGGTAGCGTTGACCTGGTTCGCCTGGTGCAACGCCCGTCCCTTGTCCGCCACGGGAAACGGGTATACGCCATAGATCATAACCGTCTGCGGCGCATACCGGCAAACGGTCTCCCACCTGCGGCTCCCATCCTCAAACACGAACCGCACGCCGTCCTTTTCCCCGCGGTACGGAATGCCGTTGTAGGCGAGCGCCTCCAAAAGGGCTGCCGCGGGATCCACTCGTTCGTCAGGAAGATAGCTGGCCATCTACGCCTCCTGTCCAATCCCCCCAGCCTGCAGCCCAATCCCCGCCCAGGGCTGCCGCCGGATAGCTTTCCATATCCAGCGGCCCCGGCGCCACCGCGCCCTTGTAAAGGGCGGGCGCCTTTGCCGCGATGGGGTAGGCTTCGGGCAATTGGGGGCTTTGTTCATAGGCAAAGGGCGCCACCGTCAATTCGGGCCCGCCCTGGACCAGGGCGCCCAACGCGCTGTTGCCCACCTGGGCTCCCAGGGCCAGTGCGTCCGCCGGCCGTAGCATGGCCGCCGTACCCCCCAGCCGCAACACAGCCGCCGCCCGGGCGGCGCATTGGGCCTGACGCTGGGAATCCTGTTGCCTGTGCGCAGGCAGCGAAGGCTGGGTTTCTTGTTCCGCCCGGGCCGTTTGCTGCGCCTGCTTCTCCATGACGTTTGTCTCCCTTCCTGTTTGGAATCCCGAGGATCGCCTCCAGGGCCTGCCTGCACCTTGGGCACAGGCTCGCCCCAAGCGGTTCGCCGGACTCCGGCATCCCCCCTCTCACTGCGTTTGGGAATCTCATTCCCGCTCCGGCTCCTTCTCCGGCCCTTCATCCTCTCCGTCCCCCGTAGGCGGCGGTTGGGCGGCGGCCGCTTCCTGGCCTTGCATGGCCAGCAGTTCTTCTGTAAATCCCGGTTGGGTAAAGGCGTCCAGCGCCTTGTTGGCGCTGTCGGAGATGGAGCGGAGCGTTTCGATGAAGCGTTGCTTCATCTGATGCTTTTTTTCCATCAACGCCTCGGTTTTCACGATGGCGTGCTGTAAGATCGCTTTGCTTTGGGGGTCCTTCGCCGCCTCCAGCTTGCCCCGGTATTCCGCCAAAAGGGCCCGCTCCTGGGCGTCGGACAAAAAGGGATACGCCTTTTGCAGGGTCCCGGCCCCGCTTCCTTCCCCCAGCTGGTTCTTGCCGCTGGCCAGTTCCGTCATGGCGTCCACCACCCGGCGGGCGTCCCGCAATACATCCACCACCAGGCCCACGGCGCCGTCCGCTTCCCCCCGGTTGAACAGCACCTGGTCCGGGGGATGCCCGGATACGTTCCGGCGCTGGGAGCTGCCCTCGAACAGCTTGCGCTGCCTTAGGTTGGTGGGCTGGGACTGCCCGGCCGTGCGCTTGAGGCAGGAAAAGAGCATCATCTTCCCCGAGCCCCGTAGCACCGCGCTGGCCATGGTGCCCCGGTTGAAGGCCACCTGGGCGAACCGGCTCAAAAACATCTGCTGGCCCGCGTCCCCGCTGGGCTCCACCATATCCGCCATGCTGGACTGCTCTAAAAAGCTTTCCCGGCCCCGCTGTTGGGCCAGCGTCCCGCCCTGGCCTTCCTGGCCGGGGGCCTGCTGGCCCTCCTGCCGTTCCTCCTGCCACAGGCCGGGGACGATGGAGGGCATCTCGGTCTGAAATAGCTCCCCGCTGCGGGCTTTGGCCTTTTGGTTGCCCATCAGATCGAAGGTCTTTTGGAAATCCTCTGTAATATGCCGGACCGGGTCCCGGTTGTCGAAATACTCCGCCCCGGCCGCCGCAGCCAGCTGCTTACGCACCGTCTGCTCCAGGCCCGCCCCCTTTTCCTGGGGGGGCTGCATGGCCCGTTTCTTCCATTCCTGCAAGCCGCCCATGGGTCACCTTCCGTTTCCGATCCCCGCCAGCTTCAGCGCCCGCACCAGGTGTTTGAACTCCGCCGGCTTTACCACGTAGTCCGTCAGATGCAAGCGCACCCCCATCACGGCGTATTGGCTGGTATCCGTCAAAAAGATCAGAGGGACCTTTTGATCCAACTCCCGAAGCCGCCGCGCCGCCAGAAATCCGCCGGGCCCATCTTGGCTTAACAGGATGGCCCGAAACTTACGCATCCGCATGGCCTCCATCAACTGGTTCACATTTTCATATAAAACCACGGATTCCTGCTGCTCATAAAGTTGGCAAATCTGTTGAACCCGGTGCTGGAGTTCCATGCCGTTATTCTTATTTTCATCGCAAATCCCAATCATCACTTTGCCGGCACCGTTTCCTCCCCGGTTCCTGGGAAACCTATGAGCTTTCCACCTTCCTGGCTGATTTGCAGATCATTTCATACGAATCTGGCGCTGGATCTTCAAACTATGCTGAATGCTAAATAAATTATAGGGCAAGGAATTGGCATATGTCCACGGAATTGTCATAAACTGCAAAAACTTGTCACGAGTGCGTGCAATGTGCCGCAATCCATTCCCGCACAGGATGGAGTTTATCCTCGCTAACCGGAACCTGTTCCCCATTATCCAGTTCCAGCGTCCGGCCCGTCAGTTTGCGCACATGGGCGCCGTTGACCACATAGCTCCGGTGGCAGCGGAAAAACCGGCTGGGGGGCAATTGGTCGGCCAGCTGGTTAAGGGTAAAGTTGGTATTGACCTGCTCCTGTAGCAGGCGGATCCGGCTGGTGCGGCCGGATACGGTTACGTAGAGGATATCCGCCAAGAGCACCTTGCGATGGATGCGGGCGGAAACCACGGTAATGCTGTCCATGGCATGAAGAAATAAGCCCCGGTTCCACTGAAGCAGCTCGGACAGCGCCTCGGCGGCCACGGGCTTGACAAAAAAGCCGGCGGGATGCACCTGATAGCAGGAGAGGGCCGCGGCGCCGTCCTGGGAAAGGAATACGATTTGACAGCTGTCTGCGCATTTGCGGATATGCCGCGCCAGCTCCAGGCCGGAGGTCGGGGCCAGGTTGGCGTCCAGGAAAATAAACCCGAAATCCCCCGGCTGGTATTCCTGCAAAAAGGCATCCGCAGTAGCAAAGGAAGCCAGGCGGAGCAATACCCCCGCGGATTGAAACCAGCCGAAAAGCAGCTGGGCAAGCCGCGCCTGTTCTTCTTGATCTTGGCTGCAGATGGCGATCTGGATCATGCGTTCCCCTCATGCTGTTTTTGTGCCGCCTACAAAGGAGCTATATGCCCTCCCGGACCTTTTGGAACATCCAGTCGCAGAAGCTTTGCTTCGCCTTGGCCCGCATGGTTGCGCTGATGGGCACATGGCAGCCGTTCTGCAGGATGAAATGGCCGGTGGTCATATTGGCAATATAGTTCATGTTAACGATATAGCTGCGATGGCAGCGGAGAAAATCCTGGGGCAGTTCCTGCTCCAGTTCCACAAGGCTACGGTTGGTGGCATAGGTTCGTCCGCCGGTGTGGAAGATGGATTCCCGGCCAAACACTTCGATATATTGGATCTCCCCCAGCAGGACCTGGACGCGCTCCCGCTCGTATGTAATTTCAATGGCCTGGGCCAAGGGCGAAATATTATCCAGGCACCAGTCCACGGTCTCGTCTAACTGGCTCTGGGTATAGGGCTTGAGCAGGTAGCCCGCCGCATAGACCCCATAGCTTTCCAGGGCATGGTCTTCGCTGGTGGTGGTAAACACCAATTGGCACCCTGTATCCTTCTCCCGGATAGCCTTGGCAGCCTCCATGCCGGTGAGGGCCGGCATATAAATATCCAAAAATAGGATCTGAAACTTCCCCGGCGCAAATGCTTGTAGCAGCGCCCGGCCGTCGGCAAAAGGTTGGATCTCCGCCTGCACACGGTGGTTCCCACAATACTGTTGCAGCATAGAAAGCAGCTGCCGCCGGTCAGCGGCATTGTCATCGCATACAGCGAACCGCATCCACGTCCCCCCTTTTTTCCAAAGTCCGCGACCCAAGCCCTTACCCATGGGGCCTGCTTGGCTTGGGTGGGAATTTTTATGCAGTATGGGCCCTGCCCGCTACCAGAATATACAGCTTATGCGACAAATCGCCATACCATATATATTATAGTTTTTTTTGCCAGACCCGGTCAATATTTATGCGATGAAATTCTTTTTAAAGATAAACTGGCACCGGCGCCCGGCAAGAAAGGCTATCCTCTGTCACCAAGCAATCCACGCAATGGATCTGTACCCCGGCCGCCGCCGCCTCCCGCAGGGCCTGTCCAAAGGCGGGGTCCATCTGGTCGTTGGGCCGGAAACATTTAGGCCCCGCCATCTGCACCACCAGCAGCACCCACGCTTCCCGGCCTGCCCGGGCCAGGGCCGTCATGGTCCGCAAATGCTTGGTCCCCCGGAGGGTGGGGGCGTCTGGGAACATGGCTACGCCATCCACTTCCAGGGTACAGCCCTTCACCTCCATGTAGATCTGCCGGCCATCCGCCGTTTCTACATAAAAATCCAGCCGGCTGTCCCCCACCCGGTATTCCGGCCGCAGCAGCGTGATCCCCGGGAACAGGCTGGGCAAATACGCCGCCGCCACCTGGTTTGGGGCTTGGCTATCCATGTTGATCAGCATCGCCCCCTTATACACCGCCACCAGATCGTAGGCCGTCTTACGGGACGGGTTCGCCGCCCGGGCCAGGATCACCTTGGCCCCCGGGGTCAGCAGCTCCCGGCACCGGCCCGTATTCTTGACATGGCATACCGTCTCCTGGCCTTCCACGTCCACCAAGGCGATGAACCGGTTGGGCCTGGCAATGAATTTACCGCCGCATACCTGTGGATACCGCATGGCCGCCCCCTTTCCCGCGCCATCATACAGCACGGATATATCTTAGATATTATACCATATGAAAGGGGATCTTGTGGGGTTTTGGCTGCGGCGCATGGGGCTGGGATGGGGGCCGCCCTGTAATATATATGCTTTATATATATGTATATGAAATAGGAGCGATTGCCTAGGGCGGTTGGCCCATGATATACTGATATCCGAAGTCCCCGAAAGGAGCAAAACCATGGCCCTATTGTTCGATACCCATGTGCAAAAAATGAAATACAACGTGCTGCGGGAGGTGGCCCGCCTGGCATACCAGGACGCCCTGACCCCCCAGCAGCTGCTGGAGATCCCCAAGCGGATCATCCCGGAAGGGAAGCCCAGCTTCCGCTGCTGTATTTATAAGGAAAGGGCCATCATTGGCGAGCGGGTAGGCATTGCCCTGGGCGGCCAGGCGGATGGGAACGTGGTGGAGGTGTTGTCCATCGCCTGCGATGAGTGCCCCGTGGACGGCATCCAGGTGACCGCCGCCTGCCGGGGTTGCCTGGCCCACCGCTGTATGGATAACTGCCCCAAAGGCGCCATCACCGTGGTGAACCACCGGGCCCAGATCGACAAGGGGAAATGCGTAGAATGCGGTAAGTGCATGAGCGTGTGCCCCTATTCGGCCATTGTGCAGAACATACGGCCCTGTGTCCGGGCTTGTAAACCTAAGGCCATCAGCATCCACCAGGAAACCAGCAAGGCGATGATCCATCACGATGCCTGTACCGCCTGTGGCGCCTGCGTCTACCAATGCCCCTTCGGGGCCATCATGGATAAATCCGACATCACCCAGGTGATCCGGCTGCTGTTGGATTCCCAGGACAATACCGCCTACCGGGTTTACGCGGTAGCCGCCCCTTCCATGGCCAGCCAATATCCCAGCGCCGCCCCGGAAAAGGTGGCGGCGGGCATCCATGCCCTGGGATTCCACGCGGTGGTGGAGGCTGCCTGGGGCGCGGATATGACCGCCTGGCTAGAGGCCCAGGAACTGCGGGAAAAGGGCTTTTTGCTCTCCTCCTGCTGCCCGGCCTTTGTCAGCTATGTGGAAAAGAATTTCCCCGCCCTCCAGGACCGGATCTCCCATACCCTCTCCCCCATGGCCCAGATCGCCAAGTGGCTCAAACAGACGGACCCCGGCTGCAAGGTGGTGTTTATCGGGCCCTGCATCGCAAAAAAAGCCGAGGCCAAGTACACCCGCTCCGTCCAATATGTAGATTATGCCATCACCTTTGAGGAGATGCAGGCCATGTTCGCGGCCCGGGAGATCGACCTGGCCTCCATACCCGGCGAACCCCTGGACAACGCCTCCTACTTCGGCCGCATCTTTGCCCGCAGCGGCGGCTTGGCCGCAGCGGTGGGGCAAGCTCTTAAGGAACAGCATGTTGACCCGGCGGAATTTGAACTTAAACCCGCTGTGTGCAACGGCATCGAAGCCTGCCGGGTGGCCCTGCTCAAAGCCCAAAAAGGCCTGCTGGACGCCAACTTCATCGAGGGCATGGCCTGTGAGGGCGGCTGCATCGGCGGCCCGGCCTGTCTAAGCCATAGCTCTAAAAACGCTGCCCAGGTGGACGCCTACGGCCGTTCCGCCCTGGAGGAGACCATCTCCCAGGCCATCCATGTGTTGGGGCTGGGCGCCGTCTCCCGGGAGGACCCCAGGTAATTATCCCCCGAAACGCCAAGGCAAGGGCGGCAGCTTCCTAAGGCCGCCGCCCTTTTCTTGGCCGCTGCTGCCGGCAGGCGCCTTTGTTTTTGGACATCCCTTACCCTTGTAGCCTCCTATGCAGCCTTTCTCGCGGTTTACCGGGGCAAACGCCTTGTTTGTCCTTATGGCCGCCGCTTGAATTTTGCCTAAATATTGTGTTCAGTATGCCTTGACCAGCACAATATATTGGGGTATAATGTATCTGCTTCCCAGCCGGAGAAGCCCCGGTTTTTCAGAAAATTTCCCGGGACATACTTCCCGGGCGGTACGCTTTCAAGAAATCGTTTGCAATAAACAGAAAGAGGTCTTGTGCATGATTACCAAAATTCGTAAGCGCAATGGCGCTGTGGTGGATTTCCAACCCGACCGGATCACCCGGGCCATCTTCAAAGCAGCCAACGCCGTAGGCGGCAACGACTGGGCCAGGGCCGCCGGCCTAACGGACCAGGTGGTAGCCATTGCGGAGCGTCAATATGGGGACGACATTGCGGATGTAGAGGGTATCCAGGATATCGTAGAAAAAGTGCTCATCGAAAACGGCCACGCAAAAACCGCCAAGGCCTATATTCTGTATCGGGAAAAACGCCGGGGCGCCCGGGAAGCCAATGCCCTCATCGGCGCTACCATCGAGATGTTCAGCAACTACCTGGGGGAAAACGATTGGCGCATCAAGGAAAACGCCAACACCCAAAAGAGCATCAACGGCATGAACAATTACATCCGGGAAGCCTTTACCAAGCAGTACTGGCTCCATGAGATCTACCCGGAGGAGGTGCGCCGGGCCCACCAGAGCGGGGATCTGCACCTGCATGACTTGGGCTTTTTCGGCCCCTATTGCGCGGGCTGGGATCTTCGCCAGCTGCTGATGGTGGGCTTTGGCGGCGTGCCCGGCAAGGTGGAATCCTCCCCGGCCAAGCATCTGCGCAGCTTCCTGGGCCAGGTGGTCAACTCCACCTTCACCACCCAGGGGGAAACCGCAGGCGCCCAGGCCTGGAGCAGCTTCGATACCTATTGCGCCCCCTTTGTCCGCTATGACAACATGGACTACCAGGCGGTGAAGCAGGCCCTGCAGGAGTTCATTTTCAACCTGAACGTGCCCACCCGGGTGGGCTTCCAGTGCCCCTTCTCCAACCTGACCTTTGACATCCATCCTCCCCGCACCCTCCGGGACCAGGCGGTGATCCTAGGCGGCCAGCTCCAGAAGGAAACCTATGGGGAATTCCAAAAGGAGATGGATATGATCAACATGGCCTTCTGCGAGGTGATGATGGAAGGGGATAAAAAGGGCCGGGTCTTTACCTTCCCCATCCCCACCATCAACGTGACCGCGGACTTTGAATGGGACAGCCCGGTGGTAAACAAGTTCATGGAGATCACTTGCCGCTATGGCATCCCCTATTTCTCCAACTACATCAATTCCGACCTGTCCCCGGAGGACGCCCTATCCATGTGCTGCCGGCTGCGGCTGAATACCGGCGAATTGCGCAAGCGGGGCGGCGGCCTCTTCGGCTCCAATCCCATGACCGGCTCCATCGGCGTGGTCACCATCAACCTGCCCCGGATCGGCTACCTGGCCCGCACGGAAAAGGAATATTTCGACCGGCTGCTCTCCCAGATGGAGATCGCCAAAAAGAGCCTGGAGATCAAGCGCAAAACCATCGAGGAGCAGACCGAGCGGGGCATGTATCCCTATTCCGCCCATTATCTCGCGGATGTGAAGCAGCGCACCGGGGACTATTGGTACAACCATTTTAACACCATCGGCCTGATCGGCATGAACGAGGCCTGCCTCAACTTCCTGGGCAAGGACATCACCACCCCAGAGGGCCAGGACTTCGCCCTGCGCACCCTGGATTTTATGCGGGACGTGATCACCCGCTTCCAGGAGGAGACCGGCCACGTGTACAACCTGGAGGCCACCCCCGCCGAGGGCACCAGCTACAGCCTGGCCCGGCTGGACAAGAAGCGCTATCCGGATATCATCACCGCCGGCAAGGAGGAGCCCTATTATACCAATTCCTCCCAGCTGCCCGTGGGCTTTACGGACGACATCTTCGAGACCCTGGACCTCCAGGACGAGCTCCAGTGCAAGTACACCGGCGGCACCGTGCTGCATCTGTACCTGGGCGAGCAGATCCGGGATGTAGAAGTTGCCAAGTCCCTGATCCGCAAGGCCTTCACCCACTACAAGCTGCCCTATATCTCCCTGACCCCCACCTTCTCCATTTGCCCGGAGCACGGCTACCTGAACGGAGAAGTGTATACCTGCCCCACCTGCGGCCAGGATACCGAGGTTTGGAGCCGGGTAGTAGGCTATCTGCGGCCCGTGCAAAACTACAACAAGGGCAAGCAGGAAGAATATAAGGAGCGGGTCAAGTATGTGATCAAGGAGGACGAATTGCAGGCATGATCTTCGGGGGCATCCAAAAGAGCAGTACCATCGATTTCCCCGGCATTCTTTGCTGCGTGCTCTTTACCCGGGGCTGCGATCTGAACTGCTTTTACTGCCACAACCGGGATCTGATCCCCCGGGGCGGTTCCGCCTTGCCTGAAGCGGAGGTCTGGGCGTTCTTAGAAAAGCGCCGGGGCCTGCTGGATGGCGTAGTGGTCAGCGGCGGGGAGCCCACCCTCCAAGCCGACCTGCCGGAAGCCCTGCGCCGGCTCAAGGCCATGGGCTACCAAACCAAGCTGGATACCAACGGCCAGCGGCCCGGGGCTGTAGCCGCCCTGGTGGAGGAGGGCTTGGTGGACTATGTGGCCCTGGATATCAAGGCCACCGCCGAGGACTATGCCCAGGTTTGCGGCATAAGCGGCTTCCAGCAGGCCGCCAAAACCGCCAAGGCCCTACAATGGGCCGGGATAGCCTATGAGCTGCGCACCACCCTATACCCTGGCATGACCCTGAAAACCCTCTGTGATCTGCTGGCCGCCTTCCCCCCTGCCCCCCGTTGGCGGGTCAACTATTTCCGGCCCCCCGCCGTCTTCCGGCCCCAGGATGTCCCGTTGCTCCAACGGCCCGCCCTAACCCAGCCGGAACTCATGGCGGCCCGGGACGCTTTATTGGCCATCCAGCCCAATCTGATCCTTTGAAAAGCGGCCTTTGGCCGCTTTTCAGGCTGTCGAAAAAGTGGCTTGCGCCACTTTTTCGAGGTTTTCATAGCTCCCTTGCGCCTACGGCGCGGCCA